>CAZSUQ010000611.1:0-3909 GCA_964609935.1 uncultured Thermodesulfobacteriota bacterium
CCTTTCCATCAAAGAGGCACAAAGCGTTCCCCTCACCGGTGGAAGGGGCAAGCCAAGGGAATCGGGGGAGGTGCGGTTGCAGGAAGGGGCTCGATTCAGGGGGGTGGTTGAAAAGGTCTCCCCCAATGGTTTGCGCGTCCGCCTGCCAGAGGCAGGGCCCGGTGTTCAGGGCTTTCTTCCGCAGGAGGAACTCGGCCTGGCCAGCAGAGAGGACATGAAGAAAACCTTCCCTGCCGGCACGGAGATCGAGGTGGTCGTGCTCTCCGTGGACGAGAAAAGGGGAATCCGCCTGTCCAGGAAGGCTGTCAAGGATCAGGAGGCCAGGAAGGAATACACCTCGTATATGGATCAGGGCGGAAAATCCGACAAGCTGGCCACGTTCGGAGACCTCTTCAAGGATCTCAAGCTCCCCAAAGAGTAAACTCAGCCCTCACCGTTCCAGCAATAAAGGCAGAGGTTTTCCCGCGGCAGTCCGACGGCCTCCACCATATCGTCCAGGTGTTGATAGCGCAGGGAGGTAACGTTGAGATCCCTCTGGATCCACTCCACCATGGAAGTGTACTGGGACGAGTCCTCGTTCAGGTAAACCTCAACGTCGTCGGTCTGCTTCCCCTCCAGGGCCTGGATGGCCCTGCGGGCCGCCAGTTCGTTGGTGTGCCTCGTGGACAGCAGGAACCTGCACGGAAACATGAGCGGCGGGCAGGCCGGCCTGACGTGGATCTCCTTTGCCCGGTTCTCCCAGA
This sequence comes from uncultured Thermodesulfobacteriota bacterium, assembly GCA_964609935.1. Taxonomy (GTDB): domain Bacteria; phylum Desulfobacterota; class DSWW01; order DSWW01; family DSWW01; genus CAYTRL01. The sequence goes on from CAZSUQ010000611.1 coordinate 744, forward strand.
GCTTCTGCACGGTGAGGTTCTTCAGCTGTGTTCCCCGCACGATGGAGTCCTCGCACAGAACGATTCGCTTGCCATCGATCACGTCCCGGATGGGGATGAGTTTCATCTCGGCCACCAGGTCCCTGATTTCCTGGGAAGGCGGGGTGTAGCTTCGCCCGTATCCCGGCGTGTACTTGACCAGGGGCCTCTGGTAGGGGATGCCCGCCTCCTTTGCGTAACCGATGGCATGCCCGGTGCCCGAGTCCGGCACACCGGCGGCCAGGTCCGCCTCCACGTCGTCCGCCTTGGCCAGGAAGGCTCCACAGCGCTGCCGCACCGCTTCCACCGAGACACCTTCGTAGCGTGAGGCCGGATATCCCGTGTAGATCCACAGGAATGTACAGATCTGCATCCTGTCCAGGCCGGGTCGCATCTGATGGACGCCGTCGGCCTCGAGGGTCACGATCTCCCCGGGCGCGAGATCGCGTTCGATCCGGAAACCCAGGTTCGACAGGGCACAGCTTTCCGTGCAAACAGCCCAGTCTCCCCCGTTCCTGGCCAGGATCAGCGGTGATCGGCCCAGGTTGTCCCTGGCTGCGTACAGGTTGTCCCGTGTCAGCAGGAGAAGGGAGCAGGAGCCCTCGATCTTTGCCAGGGCGGTGCTGATTCCGTCCACCGGGTTGCTGCCCGTGGCAATGATACGGGCAATGATCTCCGTGGTGTTGATACCCTCCTCGGAGACCTCAGAGAAGGCCACCCCCTGCTGGTGGAGATCGTCTACGAGCTGTCGGGCATTGAGGATTCGGCCCATGGTGGCAATAGCAAACTCTCCGAAACGCGTGGAGATCAGGATGGGCTGCGGGTCCATGTCACTGATGACACCGATCCCCATCCGTCCGGTCATTGATTTGTATTCCGTTGCGAACTTGGACTTGAACTGGGACAGCCTGATGTCCCGGATGCTGCGGTGGATCTTGCCGCCCATGACCACCATGCCCGCTTTTTCCGTTCCCATGTGGGAATGGTAATCTGTTCCGTAAAAAAGGGTTTCCGTACAGTTTCCAGAGGAGACGACTCCAAAAAGACCGCTCATTGGTTAGCCCCTTTTTCGTCTGATTGTTATGGGTGAGCCCATCAAGGAGGACTCATAGTAGCGGAAGGCTCAAAAAGTGACAAGAGCGGCATGCCGGATTCCCTGTAGAATGTACGTAGCAGGCTCCAGAAGTCACTGAAAATAAAAGAAGAACCAAGAAAGACCACGCTAGATCTTGTGACGGGATGCTTCGCGATCATAGGTAATATCCAGAAACCAGTCCAGCAGCGAACGAAGGGAAAGGCGGATGCCCGTGAGATGTTTCAGGTAGGTGACCTTCCAGAACAGCCAGCCCACGATGCCGTGAAGACGGAGGAATCCCAGGAAGTTTGCAAACCCCCGATGCCTTCCCGCTGACAGGGCCGAGCCCATGTCCCTGTAACGAAAGGCCGGGCATTTCTCCCCTTGTATCATGGCTCGTATCCGCCGTACCAGGTAGTGGGCCTCCTGAACCGCCACCTGCCCGGTTTGCGGGAGAGGGAGCGGGTTCCCGGGCGGCGTATACGCTGCACAGTCACCGGCTGCGAACACATCGTCCACACCCCTGGCTCTTAAATCGTTGTCCACAACGATTCGGCCCATGGAATCAAGGGGGAGGCCGGAATGCCGGAGGACCTCGTTCCCTTTCACACCGGCAGTCCATATCGTGGTGTAGGCCGCGATCCTCTGCTCGCCTGTTTCCACGAAGTCCTTGCCCACCTTGAGCACCGGATTCCCTGTGATCACGGAAATCGACTTGTCCTGGATCAGCCTCCTGGCTCCTTCCCGCACCTTTGAGGGCGACAGGGGCAGGATGTCCTCCCCTGCTTCGATGAGGTAGAGCCGTATCTGATCCTTCCGTACGTGTGGGAACTCGGTGGGAAGCACGCCAAAGGCCCAGTCGTGAAGATCTGCGATGAGTTCGATCCCGGTGGGCCCTGCTCCCACAACGGCAAAGGTGAGAACCGGGACGGTTCTTTGCGGGTCCTTGATCCGGTTGGCCACCTCAAAGGCCCTGAGCACCCGCTTCCGCACCCTGTCTGCGTCCTCGAGGCGATTGAAGGAGAGGGTGTGCTCCCTGACACCCTCGATGCCGTAGTCATTCGGGGTGCCTCCCAGACACACGACAAGGACATCGTAATCGAGTGCAACCCTCCTCTCCATGTCCACGTCGTCATGGGAGAGGTCGAATGCCTCCAGGGCACAGCTGTTTCTGTGATCACACAGGATGCAGTCGTCGCACAGATACACCCGGTGGTTTTCCGTGTCGATCCGCTGGACCATCCCCCTGACAAAGGAGAAGCGCCTCCCCTTCATCATGCGGCGTATCGGCTGGAGGATGTGGTGTGGATCCACGCTACCGGTACCCACTTCGTGGAGCATGGGCTTGAACAGGTGATAGTTGTTCACGTCCACCAGCGTGATCTCCGATCCTTCCCGGAGCTTCTTCGACAGGTTGATGGCTGTGTAGACGCCTGCAAACCCTGCGCCCAGGATCACGATCCTCATGCTCAACTTCCCTCCCCGAATCGTTTATGGATTCCTTCCCTTTAGATGAGTTCATGGCCCAAATGACACAAAACTACCGGAGGGCGACACTCCATGAATCGTGCTCCTATGGTCTGCATCTAAAAGGTGGGAACGTGGAAAATGAAAAGATGATGGGCGACATCATCCAAAGGCAGGGGGCACAACCGTTCCCGGAAGGCATTCAACCAGACGTCTCGGGAGGGAGTCATGGATCTGAAGGATGAAAAGGGGCCTGTAGGGAAGCCCGAGAAGGAGAAAGAGGTCGCAGATCCGAAAGAAGACGATCCCTGTGCATTTTGTGCATCCTTCAAGGGCAGGCAAGACAAGGATGATTCCACCGACTCTTCAAACCACTTTATGACCGAACGGGAACTCAAAGCGCTCAAGGCCATGAGGGAGATCAAGAAAGAGGTTGGGGAGATCAAGAAGCGCATGAAGGAGATGGAAGAGGATCTCGAAACCGGCTCCTCCGCAAAGGTCGGGGGAGAGACCGGACCTTCCGAACCTTACACCGAGGTTGACGAGGAGTACATGGCAGCGGATCTCCTTGACTCCTGTAACCGGATGTATCGCCTCAAGAAGAAA
>CAZSUQ010000612.1:0-3909 GCA_964609935.1 uncultured Thermodesulfobacteriota bacterium
GGAGGTCGTCAGACCGGCTTCCCGGATCTGTTGAGCTTTAATACCTGAACCTGCCGCCGCCTCCGCCACCGCCTCGCCTTGAACGATCCCCTCTCGGTTTGGCTTGATTGACCTTGAGCGCCCGGCCCTTCAGATCCTTTCCGTTCAAACCTTTAATGGCCTGGTCGGCTTCCGAGTTGCTTGGCATCTCCACAAAGCCGAATCCCTTGGACTGTCCCGAATATCTGTCCTTGATGAGATTCACGCTTGCGATTTCCCCGAACTCGGAAAAAGCGTCTTTTAAATCATCCTCTGTGACGCCGTAATCCAAGTTGCCGACATAAATGTTCATAGTTCCTCCGATCATGTGCGGTGGAGAGAAGAGCGCTATCGAATAACCAACCGCACGAATCAGACGACAGCGAGCAGCCGACTTCCGGCTGCATGTGGACTATTGTAGAACAGGAATAGCCCAAGGTAAACAAGGGAAAGTTCGAATCTTTACCACGCCCCTTTCCTGCATGGATTTTCAACGCTTTTCACGTCCGGCCAGCTGGCGATCCAGCTGGTTTGCAAAGGCCTGGCGGTCACGCTTGGTGAGCGATGACGGACCGCCTGTTTCCACACCGCTGCCACGCAAGCCGTCCATCAGGTTCCGCATGGCCAGACGTTCCCCGATGTTTTCCTGCGTGTAGAGTTCCCCTCGCGGGTTCAATGCAAGCGCGCCCTTTTCAATCACGCGAGCCGCAAGGGGAATGTCGGCGGTCACCACCAGATCACCCGTTTCAACCTGCTCGAGGATCCTGTCGTCAGCCACATCGGAACCGGCAGGAACACGCACGGCACGGATGTAGCTCGAAGCCGGTGTCTTGAGGCTCTTGTTGGCCACGAGTGTCAGGCAGACCCGGGTCCTCTCTGCGGCACGAAACAGGATATCCTTGATGGTTGCGGGGCAGGCATCGGCATCAACCCAAATTTGCATGTATGTCTCCAAATCCGGCGAAGGAGAAGCACCCATCTACTGCGTTGGGCTTGGTCCGTGTCACTGCGACGTACAGGGAGTACGCCTTCGCGGCCCGGGCCTTCGCCCGTCTTGTATATGGGCACTTCTCCTTCGCCGAGTCTAAAAAAAAGGATTGTTCCGAGGACTCACACTCTGCGAATTCAACCTTGGTCCTTTTTCTTCTGGAGAAGAAGGACCCGGAGATATCGAACGCTCGAAAGGACGAGCGCGAGACCGATTCCCGTATACAGGACGGATAGATACGGCTTGGGTATGGGCGAGTGGCGCAGCAGAATCCCCATCATCATCATGACCGCCAGGAGGAGATAACTCTTCCACGTCAGAAACGAAAAGGCGCACATCTTTCCCTGCATGGGTAAGATTCGCCCCAGGTTCTTGTCCACGACCCTCAAGAAGCCGAAATGATGGATCAGCAGGGCCAGAACGAACCCTGAGCCGGAGGAATAAACAGCAACACCCCCTTGCTCCACACGCAACCAGGAATACGAAAAAGACAGAAGAAGGATTCCGGCGCCGATCCACATGAAGCCTGCCAGGAACAGCAGGACATCCTTGTCCACGGCAGGTTTGAATCTATCAAGCTTTCTTTTCATCAGGAGGACCTTCCGCACAGGAAAAGAAACGACGACGGGTGGATTGTGGCGACATCTCATTCAACGGTCTGTTAGGGGATGTGCCCCTTCTGTCCCACGGAGAAGTCGTGCAGGGGGATCAGGATGTCGGCGATCTCGCGGACTCTCTTGATCGACTCGTACGCATCGATCACGTTGATGTGCACACCCGGCGCCACAACCGGCCCCTTTTCCGGGAAGTTCTCCTGGTTGCAGCAGAACCCCGTGATGACCGCCTTCCCCTCGCCCGTGTTCACCTCCACGGACTGTGTGCCCGGTGTATGCCCGGGTGAGGGGATGACCCGGATCCCGTCCAGGATCTCGGTTTCTCCTTCAACGGTCACCACCTCGTTGTCGTCGAGCAGGTCCGGGTAGTAGCGGTGGTCGATCGGGTGCGGTTCCTTGAAAAAGTCCAGTTCGGCCTTCTGTACGTAGACCTTTGCGTTCGTGCACTTGTAATCGTTCTCGCAGTGATCGTTGTGAAGGTGGGTGTGAATGATGACGTCGATGTCCTCGGGCTCGAGCCCTCTGGTGGCAAGGGCGTCCTCGAACTCCAGGATCTCCACGCCGTTTTCTTCCGCCACCTCCGGGGGGACCACGAACTGTTCGAGCCCGGTGTCCACCAGGATCTTCTTGTCTCCGCCCTCGAGATAGAACACATAGATGGGGATCCAGATCTTTCGGCCGTAATTCTTCAGATAGGTCATCACCCCCTGGTCTGTTTCGTTTGCCCCGACGATGAGGGGGTGGATTACGTATTCGGTCATGCTCGGACTCCCTTTTCTCACGCGTCATCCCATGAAATGCCACTATATCCGAGCATTCGGCCCGACTCAAGGCAGTCAGCCCCCCTGTCCGTTGAAGTTGGCAGGCAGATCCGATACAGTGAACGAACCTTGAAAAACAGATTCTTTCTCCCTGTTTAACTTGTCTTTTCCAGGAGGCTGCACATGGGACAGCAGGAATTCATGATCAGGAATCTCGAGGACATCGAGGAAATCGAGAAGGTTCCCCTGAGTGACAGGATCACGGCCAGGATCACCTATGTAATGCTTTGCCAGGGCAGTGAGAGCGAACCGGACAAGGTCGCCCTGAGCTTCCTTCCCAACGGAGACCTCTACGAAAGCCCGATGCAGGTCACCTACCGGGAGATGATGGGCAAGATCAGGCAGGCGGCCAACATGCTTCACGACATGGGGGTCGGGCCCACGGACGTGGTGACCTATCTTCTTCCCAACCTTCTCCAGACACACTTCGTGTTGTGGGGGTCCGAGGTTGCAGGGATCGTCAACCCCATCAACCCGCTCCTGGAACCCTCCACGGTTCGGGATATCTGCACCGCCGCAGGCACAAAGGTCCTGGTGGCCCTGGGCGAGCTGCCGGGCTCGAACATATGGGAAAAGGTCAACGCGATACGAAGGGACATCCCCACGCTCGAGCACGTTGTGCGGGTCATGGGCCCCACGGATGAGAAGGAGGGCATCTTCGGGCTGGAAGAGAAGATGGAGGCATACCCGGCGGATAAGCTGACCTTTTCCAGGGACATCGGCCCGGACGAGGTCTCCTCGCTCTACCATACGGGCGGGACCACGGGCACGCCCAAGCTGGCCAGGCGCACACACTTCAACGAGGTTTACATGGCCTGGGCCATCCTCGTGATGGGCGGGGTCACCACCAGGGAGACCATGCTCTGCGGGCTCCCCCTGTTTCACGTGAATGCCACCACCGTGACCGGGCTGGCGCCCTTTTCCTGCGGGGCGCACGTGGTCCTGCTCTCGCCCCTGGGGTACAGGGATCCGTCCATCATGAAGAACTTCTTCAAGATCGTGGAGAAGTACCGTGCCAATACTTTCTCTTGTGTCCCCACGGTGCTTTCCGTGCTGCTGGACATTCCCATAGGCGAATCGGACATCTCGTCCCTGCGCTATGTGGTCTGCGGGGCCGCTCCCCTGAGCGTTGAGCTCTTCAAGCGGTACGAGGAGCACAGCGGGATGAAGATCCTGGAGGGATACGGCCTCACCGAGGGCGCCTGCGCCTCGGTGATCAACCCCAAGGATGGGGACCGCAAGATCGGCAGTATCGGTGTCAAGATGCCCTACCAGGAGGTCAAGATCGCCGTGCTGGATGAAGAGGGGAGTTACGACAGGGACGCCCAGGCCGGTGAGATCGGTGTGGTGGCCATCCGGGGTCCCAATGTGTTCAAGGGATATGTTGAGGAGGCTCACAACAAGGGCCTCTGGATCCAGGGGGACTGGCTCAACACCGGAGACCTGGGAAGGATGGACGGGGACAGGT
>CAZSUQ010000613.1:0-3896 GCA_964609935.1 uncultured Thermodesulfobacteriota bacterium
CGGTGCCTGCGGCGGGGCTTTGTCTCCATCCTTGCCGTGCTCGTACCCCTTGAGATCGTCATCGGCTTGATGGGGTGGACAGGAATCCCTCTCGACTTCGGAACGGCATTGTTCGGTGCCCTGATTATCGGGCTCGGAATCGACGGGTGCATTCACGTGCTTCATTACGAAGACGGGCTTCGTGCTCAGGGCCTGCCGGAGGAAGAGGCCCTGACCAGGACGCTTCGGCATGTGGGCAGGGCTGTTCTGACAGCCAACGTTACCACCGCAGGGGGGTTCGCCGTGCTGATCTTTTCCGCCACGGACATGATCAAGAACTTTGCTTTGGTGAATGTTCTGGCCATTTCGCTGGTCACGGCCTCGATCATCACCCTGCTGCCTGTACTGATCAAGGTTGCCCGCATCGTCGACATCCCCACAAAGGCCGGATAGCCAACCTGATCCTTCACCGTCTTAAGAAACAGGATCCTGGATCAGCTCGTCCAGCAACTGGATGATGCTGCGGAGAAGATTCACCGTGAACTGGTCCCCAATATCTCTCGGTGTCGTCTGGAAGGCCTCGAACCATGGTTGCGGATCTTCCATGTCGAGAAAGCCATCGAGAGAGTATACGTGGATGTTCGTAAGGCCGGCGAATTTCGCCACGCCCAGCTGAGCCAGGAACTCCTGGATGTCGGTGATGCCTTCTCCTCCTGACATGCCCCCTTTCCCCACCACCCCCAGGTCCAGGGCCGCCTTGTCTCCATAGGCGGCCAGGGCGTCCAGACCGTAGGACTTGACGAGGAAGGGGGTAATGTCGTTGGGGATGAACCGCTCGAACACGGTGGTGTAGGCCATGAAGGAGAATTCGTCCCAGGGAATGCCGTCCACAGGGGTGTTGAGGGCATCCTGGATGGAGCTGTCTCCGTCGAGAAGGTCGTCCAGGACCATGGGGAAGGTGACCAGCATCACCTTGAACCCCATCCCCTGAAGGGTTTCCACCATCTGGGTGAATTTCTGCTTGCTCTGGACATAGCGTTCGATGTCATGCGTTTCGATGAGGAGCGCGATCACGCCGAGGATGTCGCCCTCTTCCAGCATCTCCATCAGTGTTCTGAGCAGGTTCAGGTCCGGCTCCATGTCCACCACGATCCACTCGATGGGCCAGCCCGCCTCTCGTATCCAGTTGGCAAGCTCGTAGACCTTTTCGGTAAAGAGGTCCACGTTCAACTCGTTCGGCCAGTATCCGTCCTCTTCAGGGAGCGTGAGCCACGCCCGCACCTCAAGTCCCCGGCAGGAGGCTTGATGGAGCAGGTTCGCTACCTTCGGGTCCCTTGTCTCCACCTCCACGCTGGTGATGTTCTGAAACAGGGAAAGACCGTGGGTTTTCAAGGTGTCGATCTGTGCAACCACGTCTGCCTGTTCGAGGAATTCGCTCCAGAGGGCCAGGGGGGACGGGATGACATCCTCACAGGTGATCTCCCCGTTCTCTTGTCCTGGTTGATCCTTGGTCGAGCTGCTGCAGTTCGAAAGGATGAGGGCCGTCACAAGAAAAAAGGCAGGAAGGCACTGTTTCATGACTGCGAGTCTCCTCTGAAAGAGAGAGGTGTCACCTAGCATGACCACATGGAAAAAGGTTCCTCCTGGAAGCCGTGGGAGAATTGTCAAAGCCGACGAACTATTCCAACTCGAAGTCCACGAACCCACTTGCACGGTCGTCCAGTCCACCTCCGTCGTTCTCCAGGTTTGCGCCCACGTTGAAGACCTTGAACCTCCCACTGTGAGGGGGTGGGCCGTCAAAGAAAGAGATGAGGAACCCGTAAGCGTCTTCGAAACTGTAGGTTGCGTAGAGGGCGTAGGGGCAGGTGTGACTGTAGTATTCTTCACCCGTGCAGTAATAGGTGAAGTTCGGCCCGCCAATGGGTCCGTGGATGGAGAGGTATGCGTCCGGCGCAAAATTGAGGCCGTAGAAGGGCAGGGAGTAGGTGTCTTCTGTGATGACAAGTGGGGCGGGATCCGTCTGCAGCACGCATGGGGCCGCACTCGGGTTCGGCTCGCACCCGAACAAGAGTCCGATCATGCAAGAGGCGAGGATGAAACGGGCGATGTTTTTCCGCATGGTTTCCTCCTTGTGAAGCAATCCAATGCTCTTTGTCTTCCTTCGTTGAGAAGCAAAGGCAGTGTACCCCTTTCCCCATGGAATGGCAAAAAACAACCCGCCACAGGAGCGGGAAACGGTCATCTCCGTTTCTGTTGATCACTTGGAAAAGGGGTACTTCAGGAAATACAGAATACCAACGAGGAGAACGCCGCCTGCAACGGGTCCGCAGAGAAGGATCCCGAGGGAATTTTCAACCGAGTTACCGAACACAGCAAAGAGCAGACTGACAATCACCCATGCCAGGCCGGAACCGGACCGTGTGAAGAGACCTTCCACGCCGTTGTAGAGCGCCTCTCGCCGATAGCCGCTGAGCGTTTCGTCATAGTCGATCACGTCGGCGATCATGGGGCGCTGCAGCACGGAGATGACCGCCACCGGGAGTGCGGCCAGGAGGAAGACGATGCTCCCTTGAGCGAAAGGGGAGAACACAGGCCACTTCCCCACGGTACTGATCAGGGGAAGGAGAACGACAAAGCCCAGGGTGCCCAGCGTCATGACCTTCTTCTTCCCGGCCCTTTCACTCCACTTGCTCACGAGGGGGAACAGAAGGACGGCCAGGACCATGATGCCGATTTGAAGGAGGAGGACCTCCTTTTCGGTCTTGCCGATGACGGTGGTGACGAAATAGGGGATCACCACGATGATGGTGTCCAGTGCGATGCGGATGGCAACGACAATGGCCAGGTAAGGGGTAAAGGCACGGTTCCTGAATGCCGCCACCATGGATTCCTTGAACTTGAACTTCACCTCCTTGGATTCGGAATAAGGTTTCTCACGGATCATAAGGGCAGTGATGTAGAATAAGACAAAGGTGAGAACACCCACGATGATACCCGCCATCTTGAAGCCGTTGAACCCGGTGGGGCCGCTGTCCCCTACGCCTCCCTTGTACAGGATGATGAGAGCGCCGGCCCCGGCTGCGGCAGCCAGGGTCCCAACGATTTCAAACACCCCCATGACCGCTGATACCGTGATTCGCTCGTTGTTGTACGGCGTCAGTTCGGGCAGGAGAGAGAGGTATGGGGCGACCACGAGAGCGAACATGGAGTGGGTCACAATGGCAAGGAAGGCTACATAGACGGCATTGGTCCACGACTCAAAGGGAACCAGCGGGTACCACATGAAAATGAATGCGATCGCCATGATCGGGGTTCCGACGAGGATATACGGTATCCGGCGACCCAGGCGGGTTTTGGTCCTGTCGGACCAGTAGCCGATAAACGGGTTCAAGAGCGCTTCGGCAGCCGGCCCGAAAAGAGAACGATACCGACAATGGCCAGTGGAATGTAGGGCCTGAGGACTTCATCATGAGGGGGAGGCGCATAATAATACATCGCCCAGGACCCCACCACCGCCGGCAGCATGCCCACACCGGTGTTGCCGGCCGAGTAAGCAAGCCGCTGCCCCCATGACATGGCCCTGCCGTCTTCAAAACGCATTTCCGATTCGGCCCGTACGTCCTGCATCGAAGATTCCTCGCTAACCACCCTAAAGGAATGTCCTTTCTGATCTGGCAAGAAGGTCCCGGCATGGGCTGTCAGCTCGTGTCGGACTCCCGTATGGATGAACGTCTTCCTGTATCACAGGGATGAAGGAAAAGCCAGCAATGGGTTCCTCCTGATAGGATTTGACAGAGCGAGATCTTTTTCATATTTATTGGGATACAGGTATTCAATCCTTGAAACTTCTTACAAATTCATTTTATTAAGGCCTTCATAAGTTAGTGTACATATGCTATACTGCTGTCATTATGAAG
>CAZSUQ010000614.1:0-1624 GCA_964609935.1 uncultured Thermodesulfobacteriota bacterium
CAAACATTGCAAAATATTTTCCGGATCAGGGTATTCCTCCTCTTCTTCATGAAGACCATGTGGGAGGCCAGCGCTTGGACATCGATCTCGAGTCAAAGCGACTTTTCATGCCTTCGTTTATGCGATACTCCCCTCAGGAGGAACAGTTCAAAGATGTCTATATTTTTAATTTTGACCTGAATCTTGTTGAAACCTTGAAGTTTCCCAGATGCGTCGGACCCCTTTATGTCCAGTACAGCAAGAAAAGAGAACGGGTCTACTATTCCTGTGAAGCCAGCGGGCAGATCATGGAATATGACATTAAACGTAATCTCTTTCATGTCATCGCGCGCTACATCTCACCCAACCACATTCAACTGGACGAACAAGAGACCCGGTTGTTCGTGAACCCCATATGGGGGAAGAGCCTGGATGTATATGACCTGGACAGCACGACGCTCATCCGATCATCTCCTGTTGTCCCGCCGGTTTATGTATCTATAACGGACCTACAAAGGGATTTCCTTTATGTTGCAAGGTTTGTTTTAGGAGATTTGGAGATCCGAGACCTCGATACGCTCCGCGTCTTATCCCGCATTCGAATAGATCAAGGTCCTCGAGACATGGCCATCGACAGGGAAAGAGGGCGCCTGTTTACCTGTAACTACTTCACGGGCACATTGACCGTTGTTGATATTGAGAAGAAGACCGTAGGGAGGCTTTTTGCCGGCCCAAGAGCCCGTGGCGTCTTCTTTGACGCCAGCAAGAATAGGCTCTATTTCTGCTCTCACTTGGGCATCGGTTATTATACAAATGAAGGACTGTCAGCGCCCGATTTCGCTGGAGGGAATCTGTCCACGTTATGGCATCTCGTCAAGGATGTTTTCGATTCGAAGGAACCCCTGCATCTCAAGGAGTTCTTCCGCTTCTTCTTGACACTCGTAACTTGACGTGTTGGACCCTGAGGAAGACCCTCCTCGCCGAATTCCAAGGAACTTCTTTCAGGGAGATCTTCTCATCCAGCGGACGATCCTGCGAAAAATATAGTATGCGTGCCGCATGGATCGGATATCGCAGAATAGGCTCAACAACATGGAAGGTCGGAGATAAAACCGGAGAAAGGCTTTTCGCTGCCGAGCTTTGAGTTCATGTACGGTAAATCCTTCCGGCACATAAGAGACTTCCGCATAGGACGGAGCCGTCAGAAGAAGCCCGTTCCGATCCATTCTCTCCTGGATGGCCCGAAAGGCCTCTGTTCCTGGAAAGGGGTGGAACAGCATAAAGTTCGCACGTTTCAGGCCCAGACTCTGGGACACACGGAGGGTCATGTCCATCTCCTCCCTTGTCTCGGAAGGAAACCCGAGGATGAAGAAACCGATGGGCTTCAAGCCTGCCTCCCGGATCAAACCCACCTTGGAGCGAATTTCCTGCAGGGTAATGCCCTTCTTCATGGTATCCAGGATCCTTTGAGATCCGGATTCGATCCCCACGGAAACGCTGTAACAGCCCGAACGCTTCATGGCCTGCAGCAACTCCCTGTCCAGGGTGTTGAGCCGAACGCCGTTGGGGCATGTCCAGAAAAACTTCATGTTCCGGCTGCACACCTCCTCGCAGAATTTGAGCACGTATTTCTTTTTAAAGGTGA
>CAZSUQ010000614.1:1634-3893 GCA_964609935.1 uncultured Thermodesulfobacteriota bacterium
TCCTCTATCAATTTCCCTATTAGTTGTTGTATTAAAGTGGATTTCCCTGATCTTGTACGCCTCCAGGAGAAGCTGGATTTCCTCCAGCACATTCTCCACGCTCCGGAACCGCATGACGCTCCCCATGGTGAGGCGTCCGGCGCAGTACGTACAGGGATAGGGGCAGCCACGGTTGGCAATGATGGGCGCCACAGGAAACCCTTTGAAGAAAGCGGCATGAGGCGATGGAGGAAACCGCTCGGGCCTGATCAGGTCCCATGCCGGGAACGGCAGGGAGTCCAGATCCTTTACCCACTCACATGCATTCTCCCGGACATGCCCATTCTCCTTCCATGCAAGCCCTGCGATCCCGTTCAGGCCGTCCTTTTCCATCGCTTGTGAAGGCGGATCCCCGGAGGCCTTCAGAAGGTTGAGCAGCGCGGCAAAGCTTTGATCCGCCTCCCCCTTGATGACAAACCCCCTGAGCCCCTCCAGCAGGGAAAGCGAAGATGCCGGCGCCGCGGTGGGATGAGGCCCCCCGAGCACGATCCACGTGTCAGGGGATGCCTTCCTCACAACGTCCAGGTAGGCGGGAAGGGTTGCAAGGTCATGCGTGTAGACCTGGAAACCGATGAGATCGGGTTTGAGATCCACGACCCTGTCGCGGAATCTATCCGGGCCCACGTGATCCTTGATGCCGTGAATGATCGTGGGGTTGTGCATGGGCCTGACCGAAGACGCCAGGTATCCCAACCCCAGGACCGGGGTGATGGAGTCGCTGATCCCTGTTGGCTTGAACAGGAGGATATTCACGCTGCCCTCTCAAGAAGGCTGAAGGTTTTTCTCTTTTATTTCAGAACCCTTACCAGAAAAAGGCCTTTCGCACAAAAATCTTCATCAGTTCCGGCAGGAGAACGTGTTTGTTTGGCAGAAGCTTCCACGTTCTCCAGAATCTCTTGGGAGAGAGATAGAATCTTTGATAGGCTTTTTTCTTCAAACGATCCAGGCTCCTGTCATCCATGTGGCTCACATTGATCTTGGTCTTGTGAAACTCGAATTTGGAGAAGTCCTCCGGAACCTGTTTGCCGTCTTCTATCGCCAGCTTCGCAAGGTCGGTCCCCTTGAAGGGGACGACACGATAAAAGGCCGCAGTGTGCAGTGAGGAGGCGAGCGCCGTGTCCACCGTTGTCCGGGCCTCCTCTTCCGACTCTGTGGGAAATCCAAGCATGAAGGCACCATGGGTGAGAACACCCAGGTTCGCCGTCTTTTCGATGATCTCCAGAACCTTTTCCAGCCGCAAATGCTTCCGGAGAAGTTTCTGCAACCTGGGGGTCGCGGTTTCAATGGCATACATGCAGCGGTACATGCCCGCGTCCCTGAGAAGGCGCACGGTTTCCTCGTCCATGATGTCGCCTCGAAGACCGATGGGGAAACTCATGCGCATGTCCAGTTTCTCCCGGATGAGCCTCCTGGCGATCTCCTGAGTTCGTTCTTTGTCGAGATTGAACATGTCCTCCACAAAGATGATCTCACCGATCCCATATCGCTGCTTGAGCTCTCGGATCTCTGCCACCACGTTCTCAGGGCTCCGCACCCGGTTCTTCTTTCCGTGAACCCTGTGACAATAAGCGCATTGATAGGGGCACCCCCGGGACGAGATCATGGTTGCATACCGCTTTCGCGCAAAGACGACGCCTACCCGGGGCAGCCGGTGGTACCTGTCAAGGGGTGCGATGTCATAGGCGGGAAAGGGTAGAAGATCGAGGTCTTCATGAAAGGGCTGGGGTTCATTGGCCTCCATCCTTCCATTCTGACGGTAATACAGCCCCTGGATCTCCTCCAGGGAGCCTTCCCCGAGCCGGGTCTGGACAAGCTTCAGGAAGGGAATCTCCCCTTCGCCCGCCACAACGAAGTCAATGTGAGGGTCGGAAAACATCTCCTCAGGATACGTGGTAGCATGCGCACCGCCCACCACCACAGGAACATCGGGCATGAGATTTTTCGTGCCGCGGGCGAGGGTATGCACCTCCCCTGCATAGGCGGTCATGGCACTGATGCCCACCAGGTCCGGTCGGAATGCGCTCATTTCCTCGAGAACCGGGGATGCGTCTCTGTAGTTGAGCTGCATGTCCACGAAACGGATCTCACAGGAGGTAAGGTGCTTTCGGAGATAAGCGGCAAGGTAGAGCAGCCCCAGGGGAGGGCATTTTTCGGTTTTCGGGAAATAGCTCGTTGCATGTACCAGGAAGATTTTGACCATGATCCTGAAAAACAGGTTTT
>CAZSUQ010000615.1:0-3892 GCA_964609935.1 uncultured Thermodesulfobacteriota bacterium
CTATCGATCCAGGGCCTGGATGCCGGGCAAGGCCTTCCCTTCGAGATACTCCAGGGAGGCTCCCCCGCCCGTGGACACATGCGAGATCCGGTCCTTGAGGCCTTCCTTTTCCAGTGCGGCAACGGAATCCCCTCCCCCCACGATGGAGACCGCATCCACCTCCGCAACCGCCAGCGCCACCTGGTGGGTCCCCTCTGCAAAGGGCGCCATCTCGAACACCCCCATGGGACCGTTCCAGACCAGGGTCTTGGCCTTCCGGATCACCTCGGAGAACCTCTTTCGCGTCTCAGGCCCGATATCCAGCGCAAGCCAGCCCTCCGGGATCTCAGAGACAGGGACGATCCGGGCCTCTGCGTCCGGGGCGATCTCCCGGGCAATGACCACGTCCTCCGGCAGGAGGATCTCCAGGGATTTCTCCTTTGCCTCTTCCATAACCCCGGCTGCTTCTTCCCGTTTGTCCTCCTCCACCCTGGACGCGCCCACCGCAACCCCCTGGGCCCAGAGAAGGGTGTTGGCCATCCCTCCCCCGATCAGCATGCCGTCCACCTTTGGAAGCAGGTTCCTGATCACCCCGATCTTGTCGGAAACCTTTGCACCTCCAAGGATGGTCACAAAGGGCCGGGCCGGATCCTTGAGCGACTCCTCCAGGTACTGGATCTCCTTCCTCATCAGGAACCCGGCTGCCGCCTCCTTCACGAGCTCCGCCATGCCGGCGGTGGAGGCGTGCGCCCTGTGCGCCGCACCGAACGCGTCGTTTACGTATACATCCGCCAGGGATGCCAGGGATTGTGCAAAGGAGGGGTCATTGTCCGTCTCCTCCTTGTGAAAGCGGAGGTTCTCCAGCATGAGGACCTCCCCTTCCCCCAGGGAGTCCACGGCCTTCACGGCCTCGGGCCCCACACAGTCCGGGGCTGTCTGCACGGACCGGGCCAGCAGCTCCGAGAGCCTCTCTGCAGCAGGCGCAAGGCTCAGCTCCGATACCCGCTTCCCCTTTGGCCTGCCCAGGTGCGAGGCAAGAATGACCTTGGCCCCTTGTTCCAGCGCATACCGAATGGTAGGCAGAGCGGCCTGAATGCGTGTGTCGTCCGTAACCTTCCCTTCCGGGTCCAGCGGCACGTTGAAGTCCACGCGGATGAACACGCGCTTCCCCTTCAGGTCCAGTTCGTCAAGGGTGCGAATGGCCAAGGAACCTCTCCTTTCCCTGCTAGAGGTCTTTTGCCATGAGCAGGGCAAGATCCACCATACGGTGCGAGAATCCGCTCTCGTTGTCGTACCAGGAAAGGACCTTCACCATGCTCCCATCCATGACGCTGGTCAGGGCCGCATCGAGGTTGGACGACGTGGTGGTGCCGTTGAAATCTATGGAGACCAGCGGCTCTTCGCAATACGCCAGGATTCCCTTCAGGGCACCTTCCGCCGCCTCCTTGAGCGCCTGGTTCACATCCTCCACGGTCACCTTCTTGCTCACCGTGGCCACCAGGTCCACAACCGAAACGTTCATGGTGGGAACCCGGATCGCCATCCCGTCCAGTTTCCCCTCGAGTTCGGGAAGGACCAGGGCCACGGCCTTGGCCGCACCGGTGGTGGTGGGGATCATGGAAATCGCGGCCGCCCTTGCACGCCGCAGGTCCTTGTGCGGAAGATCCAGGATCTTCTGATCGTTGGTGTAGGCGTGGATCGTCGTCATCAGGCCCTTTTCGATGCCGAACGTATCATTGAGAACCTTGGCCACCGGTGCCAGGCAGTTCGTGGTGCAGGAGGCGTTGGAAACGATGTGGTGGTTCTGCGGATCGTATTTCTCGTGGTTCACGCCCATGACCACGGTCAGGTCCTCCCCTTTTGCCGGGGCGGAGATGATGACCTTCTTTGCCCCTGCACTCAGGTGTTCGCCGGCCTTGTCCCGGTCACGGAACAGCCCTGTGCATTCCAGCACGATATCCACACCCAGGTCGTTCCAGGGCAGCTCGGCAGGGCTCTTCACGGAGAGGATGCGTATATCCTTTCCATCCACCGCAATGGCGCCTTCCTTGGCCTCCACTTTGGCATCCATGCGACCGTGCACGGTATCATATTTTAAAAGATGAGCCAGCGTTTTTGGATCCGTCAGGTCATTGATGCCCACAAACTCCAGTTCGGGGTTCTTGTGTCCTGCCCGCAGAATACAGCGGCCAATCCTCCCGAATCCGTTGATCCCGATCCTGATCGCCATGGTTCTCCTCCTTCCTTTTATCTCTTTCCTATTTGCGATGGGCTTCCAATTCGACCTATTTCTCACTGTCGATCTTGCTCAACAACTTTTCCACGAACAGCTGCGCGTCAGCCAGGTTCTTCTCATCCAGGTTCTCGATCACGTCGGTTTCCCAGTGCCAGTTCGGGATGACGCCTTCCTCGTCAAAGGCCATCACAGACATGGCCCGGCCGCCCCTGAGCAGGGCTGCATAGGCATCCGTGGGAAGGGTTCTGTACTCGTGAGGAGAAAGGCTGAGATCGGTGTTCTCCCTCACCACCTCGGCCGAAAGCATGAGCAGTTCCGGGTCCGAGGGATACGCCCTTACCAGGCCCTCTCCGGTAATATACTTCAGCTCTCCGGCGCCGAGGTTGTCCAGGTTCACGACCAGGGCATCCTGCACCTCCAGCTCGTGCCTGTTCAGGAAATCGAGCATCCCCACCATCCCCACCTCCTCGCAACCGGTGGCCACAACCCACACCTCCGTGTTCTCAAGGGGGGTCTTGGCGACCAGGGAAAGCATGACCCCTGTACCGGAAGCGTTGTCGTTGGCACCGTAGACGTTCTTACCGTACACCTCTCTGTGAAGGAGCAGCAGGAAGGACAGGACGAGCCAGATCATGGCCAGGGTCTGAACGAACCCGAACAGGCACGTCCAGAACAAGCCCCCCAGTACGATCAACAGCGGGATCCCGAATACGGAGAGCATGGTGATGATGAAGGAGGTCCGGAAGCCGCCCACAAGGCGCGGGTGAAAGCTGAGCCCGGTGCGGGAGGTATCGTAGTGCGCGGTAAGGACCACCCTGCGGTGCATCTCCCCTTTTGCCGGAATCCTGCCCACAACGTTCTGCGAGGGGTCGTGTATAAGGAGGCGGGACGCCCAGCCGCGGCAGGTGTTCTCCAGGTAAAAGGCCACGGCGCCGAAGCCTGTGACGAGAAACCCGAGAAAGCCGTGCGAGCAGGAAATCAGGGATCCGAGAATGATGACTGCGAAAATGATCATGTAGGGGTAGGAGAACGTACGGTAGGACTGAAACGCCTCTACCTGGTTCTCGATCCCCAGCTTGTCCAGTACCTCCTTGATGTATTTCGAGGCCCATCGCTCGCCCTCCGAAGTGGGCGCGCGGAAGCCGATGATATCCACGAGGTATCGGATGTGTTCCATGGCTTTGGACATGGTGGTACGCCTCCTTTCTCCTTCTTTTCCGCTGTATCCAAGCTGCTTGTGGGGCCTTCAGACCGTTTCCGGAAGGGTTCGCGTTCCGATTCCTAATCCGTACGACAATATTTTTAATAGGACAAGATGTCAATCCGACCCCTTGCCCCCGGGGTGGGCACGATCATGCTTCCCCAACCAGGAACGCACCTTTGAAAGGCCGTCCCCCTCACCCTCCATCTCCTTCAACCATCGCAGCATGGCCCTCAGGTCCCCGTGGAATCTCGAAAACACGGCTTCCCAGAGCGACAGATCCTTGTTGTATGTCAGAAAGGAGATCAGAAACGCGTTGTTCCACTCCAGGTTCAAGGCCCTGGAGAACCTCGCGACCTGGTCCCCTTCCAGGCTCTTCCGAAAGGATTCCCTGGCCTGCTGAAAGATCGGGGATCGCTTTTCCAGCTTTTCACCCTCCCCTTCAGAAGATACATAAAGGGACCTCAATTCTTCAG
>CAZSUQ010000616.1:0-3892 GCA_964609935.1 uncultured Thermodesulfobacteriota bacterium
GGTCAAGATCGAGAAGAACCCCAATCCTCTGGGATTTTCCGAAAACAACAACCAGGTGTACAGGATTACGAAGAGCCGGTATTTTCTACTGTTGAATCCGGACACGATCCTTCTGAACGATGCCGTTTGCCGACTCGTTGCCTTTCTCGACGAACACCCCCGGGGGGCGGTGTGTGGGGCCAGGCTGCTTTACCCGGACGGCAGACTGCAACTCAGTTGCCGATCGTTCCCGACCCTTCGATCGGTGATTGTCCGCAGGACGCCGCTCAGATCCCTCTGGCCCAACAGCCGTACGACCCTTGACCACACACTCGCCGATCGGGATCACACCAGGGTTCGGGAGGTGGACTGGGTCATCGGGGCCTGCCTCATGGTCCGCCGCAGTGCGGTGGATGACGTGGGGTTGATGGATGAAGGACTGTTTTTGTTCTGTGAGGATATAGACTGGTGCTACCGTTTGAAGAAAGCCGACTGGAAGGTCTTCTACGTGCCTGACGCCGTCGTGCAGCACGATCTGGATGACTCAAGGTACAAGAGTTTCTGGGATCAGAATCGAATCCTTCACTATCGCTCTATGTTCCGGTATTGGAAGAAGAACATGCTTTTCGGAGGCAGACCCTCGTAAAGAAACACCCCTTGGACGCTCTTGCTCGGATCTTATCCGGGATGACCCGGGACCTCAAAAACAATGAACGTCTTGTTCTATTACCGCGGGTCTGAATCACTTGGCGTCGGCTACCTGATGGCCGCACTCAGGGAGGCAGGTCATCGAGCCGAGCTCGTTTTTGACCCGGGGGTTGACGACACCCTCTTCCTTCGGGCACCCCTGCTGCGCCGGTTGAACCGCTATGATCTCATGCTTGCAAAGGCCAGGCGATTCGACCCGGATCTGATCGCGTTCTCGGTTTTGACCAACCTGTATCCCTTCGTGAAACGTGCCGCACGACTGTTCAAAGAGCATTTCCCCCAGGTGCCCATCATCGTCGGAGGACAACACGTCACGGCCCTGCCCGAATACCTGATGGAAAACCCCGATATCGACATCGCCTGCGTCGGCGAGGGGGAAGAGGCCCTCGTGGAGCTGGTCGACAGGATGGACCAAGGCCTTGATGTCAGCCGCGTCGCCAACATCTGGCTCAAACGTAACGGTAAGATTCTACGCAACGACCTCCGGCCGCTCACCGCCGACCTCGACCGTCTTCCCTTCCCGGAAAAAGAGGCGTTCCACCGGTACGGCTGTTTCCACGACAACATGGAGATCATCAGCAGCCGGGGTTGCCCTTTTCGCTGCGCCTTCTGCAGCGCCAGTTGCCTGCACCGGCTGTACAAGGACAAGGGGAAATATTATCGTCGCCGAAGCATGGACAACGTGCTCGCGGAGTTGGAGGAACGCAAAGCAAGGTACTCTTTCAAGGTCGTGTCTTTTCATGACGACACGTTTACCATCGATTTGGAATGGTTGAGTGCATTTGCACCCGAATACCGGAGGCGCATCGACCTGCCGTTCTATTGTCTGACCAACCCGATGTCCACCACCCCGGAGATTGTCGAACAGCTCAAACAGGCAGGATGCATGCAGGTTTTTCTGGGCATCGATTCAGGGGATCCCGAGGTACGCACCCGGATCCTCAAGCGCTCCATGACAAACGAGCGCATTCTCGAAGCAGCGCGTTTGATCAAGGAAGCGGGCATCCGCTTGCAGGTTTCAGGGATTTTCGGCTCTCCGGGAGAAACCGCAGAGCAAATGTGGCGGACCGTGGACATGATGACAACGACGAAACCCGATGCCTCCGCAGGCTTCGTATGCTATCCGTACCCGGGAACCGACCTGCTGCACAATGCAAGGAAAGACGGCCTGATCTCGGATGAGGCCTGGCATGCCATCCGTGAAGGGCACGGGTCGTACAAGCAGAGGAGCGTCTTCGAACATCCGGAGGCCGACCTGGCATTCTGCCTCATCAAGGTGATCGCCATCCACAACAAGGTGCCGCGGATTCTCCAGCTTCTGTTGAGGTCGGTCGCCCGTCGTCGTATGACCCGCCTGTCTCAGCTGTTCTTCATCCTCTCCATGCCCCTATTTTTCCCCGCTCTTTCAAGGGACAGGGCGAAGATGACGGCCCGCAACCTGTGGAGGGCACAACGACAGGATTAGACCGCAGATTGCACGAGCAACACCGAGGCGTGTCACGCAGCGCTCTGAGCACCCCTGAGGGATTTCGCCGGAAGCAAACCCTGCGTCATTTCGTTAATGAAACCGGGTCCACCGGGCCGGGGTTCATTCCTTCTTTTTTCTCAGGGACCGAAGGAAGATGACCGCCCCTGCGGGGACAAACAGAAGGATCAACTGATTGCACACACCCGAACCGACAATCGAGTTGGCTCCATGGGCCAAAGCCTGAGCATTCGAAGGATACGGTGGCGCGCAATCGGGATCGGTGGTGTCGATCAGCCCATCACACTCGTTGTCCAGACCATCCTGGCAGGTGGGATCTCCTGGCGGTCCTTCGAACGCCGCGGGATTCACGTTGGGGTTTGCGTCGTTACAGTCCCATTCCGGATTGGGACATTCCGGACTTGCAGGATCTCCGTAACCATCCTGATCCGCATCCTTGCAGAGTTCCGGTTTCAGATTGATCAAGATGGATAGATTGTCGTCCGAGGCACTCGTCACGGCCACATCCGGAGCCCCGTCTCCGTCTAGGTCCGCCACAGCCACGGAGGTGGGTTCTTGCCCGACCCCATAATGCACAGCAGGCCGGAAGGTGCCGTCCCCGTTGCCCGGAAGCACGGAAACGTTTGCTGCGCCCGTGTTCGCCACACACAGATCCAGATCGCCGTTTCCGGTCAGATCGTGAACGACCACCTTTCCGGGGTTCTTGCCGGCTTCATGGAATACCGCATCCTGGAAAGTGCCGTCTCCATTGCCGAACAGGATCGAGACGATGCCGGGATCGAAGAAGTAGCCGGTATTCGCCACCACCAGGTCCGGTGCGCTGTCCCCGTTGAGGTCTTCAATGACAACGAAATGGGACCCGTCCCCGGCTGCGTAGTTCACCGCGTTCTGGAAGGTGCCGTCCCCGTTGCCCAGAAGCAGGGAAACATTGTTGCTGTGTCGATTCGCCACGGCCAGATCCGCAGCCTCATCCCCGTTGAGATCTTCTGAGGCCACATCCCCGGAACCCTCCCCGGTTCCATAGAGGACCATGGAGGGGAAGGTGCCGTCTCCCTGGCCCAACAGGATGGAAACGTTGTTGTCTTCACTGTTCACCACGGCCAGGTCCGGCGCCCCGTCTCCGTCAAAGTCCTTCGTTACCATGGATCTGGGACTGTCTCCGGTCCCGAATTCATCGGCGGTTCTGAAAGAGCCGTCTCCGTTTCCGATCAGCACGGAGACATTGTTGCTGAACCAGTTCGTCACGGCCAGGTCCGGCGTGCCGTCTCCGTCCATATCCCAACCTTCCAGGGCACTGGGACCGAACCCGGCTCCGTAATGCACCGCGCTCTGGAACGTACCGTCCCCGTTGCCCAGAAGCACCGACACATCCTTGCTTGCAAAGTTTGCAGTGGCCAGATCCGGGACGCTGTCATTGTCCAGGTCCCCTGTAATCACCTCCTGGGGCAGAAGGCCGGTTCCGTAATACACCGCGCCCCGGAAGGTGCCGTCCCCGTTGCCCAGGAGCACCGAAACATTCGAGGCGTCCTGGTTCGCCGCAACCAGGTCCCGGGGACCGTCACCGTCCAAATCCTCCAGGATTACGGAAATAGGACCTAAGCTGGCGATGTAATGCGCCGCGTTCTGGAAGGTGCCGTCCCCGTTGCCCAAAAGCACCGAAATGTCGTTACTCGTCCAGTTCGCCACGGCCAGGTCGGCTGCCACATCGCCCAACACGTC
>CAZSUQ010000617.1:0-3889 GCA_964609935.1 uncultured Thermodesulfobacteriota bacterium
GAAGACCCGGACGACATTCTGCCCGAGGCTTTTGCCGCGGTTCGGGAAGCCTCCTGCCGGACCCTGGGGATGCGTCATTTCGACGCTCAGCTGATCGGAGGCATCGTGCTGCACCAGGGCAGGATTGCGGAGATGAAGACCGGCGAAGGGAAGACCCTGGCCTCCACTCTGGCGGCATACCTGAACGCGCTTTCCGGTGAGGGCGTGCACATCATCACTGTGAATGATTACCTGGCCCGCAGGGACCGGGACTGGATGGGCCCCATCTTTGAATTTCTCGGGCTCACGGCCGGCGTGATCCAGCATGACATGGACAACGAGGAGCGAAGGGAGGCCTATGCCTGCGATCTCACCTACGGTACGAACAACGAGTTCGGCTTCGACTATCTCCGGGACAACCTGAAGATCGATCCCGACGAGTGTGTGCAACGGGAACACCAATACGCCATCGTGGACGAGGTGGACAGCATCCTGATCGACGAGGCCCGCACACCCCTGATCATCTCCGGCCAGGTGGAAAAATCCTCCCACCGATACAACGTGTTCAACCTTCCGGTCCGGCAGCTCGTGGGCAGACAGCGGGCCGCTGCAAGCCGTCTTTTCGAGGAGGCGAAAAAATACGACAAGGACGATCCCGGCAACTGGGAGAAGTATTTCCATCTCCTCAAGGTGGAACGGGGTGACCCCAAAAACAAGGCGCTGCTGGAATACATCGCCACAAACAAGGAAGCCAAGAAACGGATGCACCAGGTGGAGAACGAACTGATGCGGGACAAGCGCCTCCCTGAGCTGGAAGAGGGGCTCCTGTACACCATCAGCGAGAAGGACCACAGCGTGGACTTCACCGAGGACGGCCAGAAGGAACTCTCCCGCAAAGACCGCGAACTGTTCGTCATCCCCGACCTCGAAGAGGCCTTTTCCCATCTTGACACCGAGGACGATCTTCCCGTTGTGGAAAAGGAAACCCAGAAGGCGCATCTCCGGCAGCAGTACGAGGAGAAGACCGAGAAGATCCACAACATCAGCCAGCTCCTGAAGGCCTACACGCTCTTTGAAAAAGACGTGGACTACGTGGTGCACAACGGAGAAGTGATCATCGTGGATGAATTCACCGGGCGCATGATGCCGGGACGGCGCTACAGCGACGGCCTGCATCAGGCCCTGGAAGCCAAAGAGGGCGTGACCATTGCCAAGGCTTCCCAGACGATCGCCTCCATCACGCTCCAGAACTACTTCCGGCTCTATGAAAAGCTGGCCGGCATGACCGGGACCGCGGACACCGAAGCCGTGGAGTTTTCGAATATCTACAAGCTGGACGTGGTGGTCATCCCCACCAACGAGCCCATGGTCCGCGAGGACCACCCGGATGTGATCTTCAAGACCGAAGAGGAAAAGTTCGAGGCCGTGCAGGAAGAAATCCTGGAATGTTACGAGCAGAAGCAGCCCGTGCTGGTGGGAACGGTCTCCATTGAAAGATCCGAGCGCCTCTCCAAGATGCTGAAGAAAAAAGGGGTTCCCCACGAGGTCCTGAATGCCAAGCAACACGAGAAAGAGGCCAAGATCATCTCCCAGGCAGGGCAGCCGGGATCGGTGACCATTGCCACCAACATGGCCGGAAGGGGGACCGACATCGTCCTGGGGCCGGGAGTGCCGGATCTTGGGGGCCTCCACGTGCTCGGCACCGAGCGCCACGAAAGCCGCCGCATCGACAACCAGCTCCGCGGAAGATCCGGGAGGCAGGGGGATCCGGGCTCTTCCAGGTTTTACCTGTCCCTGGAAGACGACCTGATGCGGATCTTCGGGTCGGACCGGATCGGAGGCATCATGGAACGCCTCGGGATGGAGAAAGGCGAGGCCATCGAACACAACCTGGTGTCCCGGGCCATCCAGAACGCACAGCGCAAGGTGGAGGCCCGGAATTTCATGGTCCGGAAACACCTGCTGGAATACGACGACGTGAACAACAAGCAGAGGGAGATCATCTACGCCAAGCGGAAGGAGGTCATGACCTCCCCGCAGGTCAGGGAGATGTTCTTCGAGCTGCTCGACGAGATGAGGGAAGAGCTCCTGGGGATCTACCTTCCCCAAGACACGCATCCGGAGGATTGGGACCTGAAAGGATTCTCGTCGGAGTTGGCCAAGCGTTACTTCATCTCCAAGCATTTCAAGCATTCCGGTGACACCTTCTTCTCCCTGGAAGAGGCGGACAGCGAGGTAGCCCAGGCCTTTGAGGAGGTCTACGAAAGAAAGGAAAAGGAAATCGAGGGGGTGATTCAACAGGCTCAGGACCACCCTCCCGTGCTGCTGGACCGCATCTTCGGAAAGGAGAGGAACCTGGAGGGGTTCATTCGCCAGCGCATGCTGGAAACCCTGGACCGCCACTGGATGGACACCCTCTACGCCATGGACCACGTCAAGGAGGGGATCGGACTGAGGGGATACGGGCAGCGAAACCCCTTGAATGAGTACAAAAAAGAAGGATTCGAGATCTTCTCGGAGATGATCGAGAGCTTCCAGAAGGAGACCGTGGAAGCCGTCTTCCGGGCAACCTTTGTGGAGAAGAGGGAGGATCAGCCCAGGCCGGTGATCCGTTCCATGGAGGAGGACAGCAGACCCGCCCCCCCTGCCATGGATCATGGCTACAACCCGGACGAGCTGCAGGGCAACACATCAGAGAGTGAAACCAAGAAGAAACCGTATCGCAGGGCAGAGGGCAAAGTGGGCAGAAACGATCCCTGCCCATGCGGCTCAAAGGATGCGAGCGGCAGACCGCTGAAGCACAAGAAATGCTGCGGACGTTGAGGACTCCATCTCATAAATACGGTGACGTATCGAGGATGCCATCGTATTTATGAGATGGAGTCCTTAGCTGGAAGGAGAGAAGAATCCCATGAGCGGGGAAAAAAGGGCGGCAAGCCCTTCAGGAAAGGGAAAAGCTTCAGGGGCACCCTCTGTCCCCGGTTTCCGTGCGGCAGGCGTGTACGCCGGGATCAAGAAGGCCCGTTCCCTGGACCTGGCGCTGGTGGTTTCGGATCCTCCGGCAAAGGTTGCGGGCATCTTTACGCAAAACCGTATTCAATCGCCGGCGGTGCGGGTCTCCCGGGAGCGGATCCGCTCCGGGCTCTGTGAAGCCGTCGTGATCAACAGCGGAAACGCCAATGCCTGTACGGGCCCTGCCGGCCTCAAGGACGCGCGGGACATGTGTAAATGGACCGCTCAGGGGCTCGGCGCAAAGGATGTCCTGGTCTCCTCCACAGGGGTGATCGGCGAGAAACTCCCGGCAGAGCGCATCCGCAAGGCCCTTCCCCGACTGATCCGGAGGCTCCGCCACGGGGGGATCGAGGAGGCTGCCGAGGCGATTCGCACCACGGACCGGTTCCGCAAGCTGGCCTGGTCGCAAACGACCCTGGGTGGGAAAAAGGTCACGCTCTGCGGCATCGCTAAGGGCGCCGGCATGATCTGCCCCAACATGGCCACCATGCTCGCCTACTTCTTCACGGACCTCAAGGTCTCCGGCCCGGCCCTGCGAAAACTTCTGAAGGAAGGAGGCGACCGGTCCTTCAACCGGATCAATGTGGACGGCGACCACAGCACCAACGATACGGTCCTGCTTCTCGCCAACGGCCTTGCCGGGAACCGCACCGCAGTGCCGGGCAGTCCTGAGTACGAGGGCTTTGCCTCCCTGCTCTTCCCCATGATGCAGGAACTTGCCTTCCAGATCGTACAGGATGGAGAAGGCTCCACAAAGGTGGTGGACATCCGAATCCAGGGGGCCCGATCCAGGGCCGATGCACGAAAGATAGCCTACCACCTGTCCAATTCAGCCCTTGTCAAGACCAGTTTTTACGGCTGCGACCCCAACTGGGGCAGGCTGATGGCCGCCCTGGGC
>CAZSUQ010000618.1:0-3888 GCA_964609935.1 uncultured Thermodesulfobacteriota bacterium
CTTTTCCGGATCACGATACAGCACGAGTGGTTTCTGCCCGTTGTTCAGAAAGGCCGCCTGCACCTCCGGACAGATGTACCGGACCCCCTTCTCCTTGAGGTGGAAGTCATGATAAACGGGCATGACCTCGGCCATCATGTGGTAGATCGCGTGCAGATTGTACTTGTGGCCGCAGAATTCCAATGTATCGAGCCCCCCTCCGCACTCGTGCCTGGCCTCGAAAACAGTGACCTCGAGCCCGGCCCTGGCAAGGTAGGCGCTGCAGATGAGGCCGTTCTGGCCTCCCCCGATGATGGCGACATCCACTTCCTTGTTTTTCATCGTCTCTCACCTCACTCCCAGGTTTCTCGGTATGTCGTTGAACTTCTGCTGGTACCAGTGACAGGCCCTTCCCTTCCACCAGTCCTGCTCCCTTGCCCCCATATCCTCTGCGATCTCACAGGCAGCGATGTACCCGCTCGCGAGCCATGTCATGCCGTAGGGATGAATGGAGTTGGAAAGGTACAGGTCCGGGATAAAGCTTCTCGAACCGCCTCCGTTGGTGATGCCCGGCAGCGGCCTGTCGGTAAAGGCCTGTCCCGGCACGAAGCTCCCCCCCATCCAGTTCCCTTTTACCGCGGACCGGTTGTTTCGGTAGATATCCAGGGGTGAGATGACGATCTTCTCGATGATGCTGTTCTTGAAGCCGGGGGCGAACTGCTCGAACCGGTCCACCATCTTGTCCGCCAGTTCGTATTTCATGGAGTCCCATGCAGGGAAGCCTTCCATGCGGGTCCCGTTGTAGTTGGTCAGGGTTGGAGGCACATCCAGCCACAGGATACAGGTTTGACATCCCTCGGGCGCCTGGCTCGGGTCCGTGAGAGAGGGAACCAGGAAGTTCGCCATGAGCTGGTCGTCGTAGATCCTTCCGCTGATGAGACTCGATCCGAAATGGGCCATGTCCCTGGAGTCCTCCCCGCCGTAATACCCGCAGAAACATCGCTGAATGCCGTCGTCGAAGTCAGCGGACGCGAACTGCGGGGCCGATTTGAGCGCCAGGTTCACGCAGAAGACCACGTTCTCATCGTAGTAGTAGTTTTTGATCTTTGAAGCCATTGCCGGCCCGATGCTCTCCTCTCCCACCAGGTCGATGAAGGTGGGCACCAGCGTCAGGTTGCTCACCACCTTCTTTGCGCGTATCTCCCGGTCGGGATACACGGCGTGCTCGCTCAGTTTGACCCCCATCGCCCGGCCGTCCTCCACGAGGATCTTCTCCACGGGACAGCAGGGCAGGATCTCCACGCCATGGGCCTTGGCGCACTTGATCAGCGCGTGTGGGAGGGCATGCGATCCGCCTTTGGCGCTGTGAACCGGAAAGATGGGCCCCATCCCAAAGCCCACGGCAAGGGCCCCGATGGATCCGATAACCCGGTGTATGGGAGAAAAGCCCGCAATCCATGAGCCCGAAAGGATCAGGGTTTTGATGTACTCCGAATCGAACACCAGGTCCATCAACTGGAATCCGTTCGTCTGAACCAGCTCGTCCACGGACAGCCCGATCCCCTTCTGCCCAATGATCGCCTCCACCATCTTCAGGTTCTTGAAACCGTCCAGCATGTCCGGCCGCGGAGCCTGAAAGAAACACTCGTGCACGAGATCGGTGAAGGCCTCCAGGCCTCCATCCCCGATCCCCAATGTGATCGCCTTTTCCAGAAACTCCGCATCCGAGGGGGCGACCTTCTGCCAGTTCGCCATGGTGTCGAACACCGAGGCCCCCAGGAGGGAGTTCTTGCCGTCGAGAAAGGTCTTGCCCCAGCTGTAGTCGGTGATGGTGACCTCGTATCCGAACGCTTCCAGTTCCAGGTCGATCATGCAGGGACTGACCCCGGTCGTCTTTTCCGTTGCCTGCAGGTTGTGCAGAAATCCGGGGATCCCCGGTTCGCTCGTGTCGCAGTGCGTTCCGCACTCTCCCCGCTCCTCGAGCACCAGCGTCTTCAGGCCCGCCTTTCCCAGGTAGGCCGCCGTGGTGAGCCCGTTGATTCCTCCTCCAATGACAATCACATCATAATCCGGCATGTTGATCCCTCCCTTGCCTACGTACTCGATGACATAAATACGATCGTATTCGGAGGCCGATCCATCCCGACAGGCTGCGTTGCTCGTCGGTTAAATACTCCCGGTATTCGCCCTCCTCGATACATGACCGTATTTCTGCCGTCGAGTACTAAGCCTTTGTCTATCAAAAAGGATGGAACGCGTTTCCTCAGGCAGCCCTGATTCGCTGCTTCTTCACCATGTGCAGGTAAGACTTGCGAATCTTGGGAACGAAATCCTCGTCTTCCACCTTGTAGGTCTTTCTCTTCAGAAGGAACACGACATATTGAAAAAGATTCCTGGCGACAAAGCGGATCATGGGGAGTGTAAAAAAAGACTTCATGACCCCGGCGATGTCCTCGGGTTGCATGGTGATCACGAATTCCCAGGTGACCGGGCTCTGCATCTTGCCCACAACCAGGACATTGCCGGAATCCGGATCCTGAATCGTCCGGTACTGACGAAAATCCATGTAGACCTCGGTCTGGCCCAATCCTCTTGACCAAAGTAGCATCCCTGCCTCCTTCCATTTTCTGATTCCTTGGGTGATTCTCTTTTCCTTGCCGTCGAAGAAGCTCCATGGAAACCTCTGTGTAAAGCGCACGGAAGAGCTTTTTCTATACTGTTTTCATATGGTTTTGCCGGTGATTCGGTTGTGGAACAAAAAATCCTTTTTTTAAGAGAGCTTCCGCTTGGTAACCGGTGGTTAGTAACCGATGGTTACAAGATACTAGCCTGGCCCGCACGTGTCAAGGATTTTTTTCATAGAATAATGGTAGGGTTCCTGTTTGATACAGCCCGGCCATCGCGGAGAAAACAAGGCTTACAGGGCTCTCCCGCACTCTTCTGCTCCCTCTGGTCGGTGTTCTAGGGTTATTCGCGTAGTTCCCGACCCGGCCCCTGGCCCTGCACACAAGAGCTGCGGTGCTTGTTGACCCGAACCCTGAAAGTAGGGCAACCTTTCGGTTTAGAAATCAGGGCTTCTCAAAACGGCCCGCCTTCAGGAAAGGAAACCCGATCAATGAGACCGCCCTTCATGGCTCTGTTCGCGGCTTTGTGGATCGTTACGCTCGCATCCGGTTGTTCGGAAAGCGGGGACGGCGTGCCCTTGGCAGGAGATGGAGAGTTGTCCCGGGAAGAAGGGTACAGGCTTGTGATCCTTGATTCGGAAAAGGAGGTGAGGAGGAGACACACGGGCGAGGCAGAGGTCCCGTGGGCAGAGGGGATGAAAGGAAACAGGTTCGAGTCCACGCTGCTCACGAGCAAGGAGGGATTCGTCCTTCCGGATGCCTTTCTCGATCACTGGGGGAATGAGCTGACCACGGTTCTTGTGGAATACGGGTACACGGACGGAAACGCCTACATGGATTTCGGATGGGTCTTGAGGAGATCCCCGGGCGCGGCGACTGAGGTGACGATCCAGTTCAAAGAACCCCTGGGATTCGGTTCCGTCAAGGGGAAGCGGATCAAAACGACCGTTGAAGCCTATGTCATGAAGAGGGATGCAACCAGCCTGTTCGACCCCCGTGGGAGTGAAAAGGGAAAGCCGGAACTGGAAGGGAACGGAACGGCAACCATGCGGTTCGACCATGTGGCACGGAACGGGAATGCCCTTCGCTTTGATTACGAACTGCAGTTCACAGGTCAAGGCGTGATTCGATATTTCGGCGCCACCGGGGAGGAATGGATTCTGGGGGAAGAGGACACGTTTCACCTCGACAGGGAAGAGGCGTGTGAAATCGTGGTGACCCGGCACGGGGAGAAGGAGTTCTCCAGAGACGTTTCCGGCATGTGGCGTCTGGACCGGGACGTGTT
>CAZSUQ010000619.1:0-3887 GCA_964609935.1 uncultured Thermodesulfobacteriota bacterium
ATCGTCCCTGTTGGACCTGAACACGACCTCCTCGCGCCCCACAACCGAGAAAAGGTGCCGGGCTGACAAGACACGTCAGGCTGTAAGCCCCTTCTTCTTGAGCCCTCACATTGCATGAAACTTCGTGGCGAGAGCGGTGGAAGCATGAAACACCCGGCTTCGAGGCTCAGCCGGTGAGCTGCTTTGGAGAGGTGATCTTCCCCGGGTTGTCGCCCCTCGTGTGGAAGGCCGCGCGGTTGATCCAGCCGGCAACCACCTCGGCCATGGGGTAGAGGGGAGGTTGGAGTTTGTGAGGGAGAAAGTACTGAGGAAAGAGGATCCCCTTCCACACCGCACGTTCCCACGGACGCAGCCCGCTCTTTTTCAGCTTCCCGATCTGTCCTGTGTCCGGCAGCCGGGAACCGGGCGTCAGGATCGATTCCGGGGATTCCCCCCTGCAATTCAGTTGGATGTGCCTCACCTTTTCCACTGGATAACCGAGCAGACCGGCGGTGTATGCATCGAGGCGGACCATGTCGCGGCCTGCGAGCACGGCATCCATGCGGATGGGCACGCAGAAGTGCGGCCCGAGCCCGGCACCCCAGAAGGTTCCTCCCAGGATGTTCAGGGTTGGGCTCAGGATGCGGGCCGCAGCAGCCACCACCTCATCGATCCTGCCGTACCTTCGGTGGTAGATACTCTTGCGCGCATCGGAGAGGGCACCGTAGAGGTTCTTCTGGCTCAGGCTCACCCCGCACTCCCAGTGCCCCTTGGGAACCGTGACGTTGATCAGCCGCGTCTCCGGCTTGAGCAGGACAACGGGGAACTCCAGGGGGCAGTCCACGCCCTCTGCCTGAATCCGGACCCTGGGTTCCTGTGAAAGGTTGACGAACCTCACACCTGTTTTCTTAAGGAGCTCAGGGATCTGTCTTCGCTTCAGCGTTCTCTCACCGATGAACTGTCCCCGCATGTCCGCCTCACAGAGAAAGCAGGAGAGCCCTCTCTCCTGGAGGATCTCC
Source organism: uncultured Thermodesulfobacteriota bacterium (assembly GCA_964609935.1). Lineage (GTDB taxonomy): Bacteria > Desulfobacterota > DSWW01 > DSWW01 > DSWW01 > CAYTRL01. Next base: position 999 of record CAZSUQ010000619.1, read on the forward strand.
ACCAGGGCCTCGAGAAGCACGGGATCGGTGTAGGTGGCAGGGCACCCGAGGATTCCTCCCCCGAGATTGATCTTGACGGCCACCTCATCCGCCCCCTCCAGGTCCCTGTAGACACCGAGCTCTTCCATGCATCGGTGCAGCGCGGGCTGCCACGCCCCGGCTGAAACGTCACAGGCAATGCGCCTGTCATCCTTGAGCACCCTGTGGGGCTTTTCCTGCCCCCAGGCTTTCCCGTGATCGTCCTGGAAGATCCGAACCCGTTCGTTTTCATAAAGGACCGGCACCTGGGAAGGCCCGTTCATGGGGTCTCCTTCTCTGCTTGTTTTGGGTCTAAGATTAGCTTGATGGATTCACGGATTGCAACAAGGGCTTTTCCAGGGGAGTTGAGGCCCGGGAAAGGATCTTTGGGCAGGCTTCAGTTCTTGGCGTGCCAGGTTACGATGTATTCCATGTCAGGCAGAAGTGAAAGGGTATCCGGAAGTGTCTGTTCCCAGTTCCCGTTCAGGTTCTTCTCTGTTGCCGACAGCTCGAAGTGGCACATGGCAATGCCCATATCGATGTAGGGAAGGCCCAGCTTGTCATAGCTTCTTTTCGAGGCGGCGTGGTCCAGGCAGAAATGGAACCGATTTTCTTCCTTCTCCTTGATGACCCTCCAGGGTTGCAGGTTCCCGGCCGATGGAGCCATGCGAACCATCTCGAGAGGAGAGGCATAGGCCCCCACCCGGGCAGGGGTGAGAGGGTTGGCCGGATCCTCAAGAAAGAAGAGGTCCTTCCAGGCGTTTCTTCTCCTCGGCTTTACGGTTTTCTGAACATAGAGATCGTAGAAGCCGCGCTGGGAGGATGCATAACCAACCGGGCTCACAGCGGGCAGGATTTCATCCTCTTTCACCTGGATCTTTTTCTGGAACGTTCCCTTTCTGAAGTACCCCAGCCAGCATGTGCCCAGCCCGAGTTCCGTTGCTTTCAGGATGATCTGTTCGAACAGGTAGCCATAGCTCACAAAGGCCCGTCTCGATCTCTTCATGACCCCGAAAAGGAAGCAGGGCGGGTTCTTGATCATGCCATACGTTCCGAGCCGGTGGTTCCCGTTCTCTCTTTCCCTGTTCTCAACAAGATGAAAGCTCATATCACCCCCAAAAGGGCTGACTTTCAGGGAAGAGAACGCATCGGTGAGCCGGATCTTCTTCTCAACCTCGATGGGTTCGGTCAGGTAGCTTCGCGATGAGACGCGGGCCATGATCAGTTTCGTGACGGCTTCGTGATAGGTCAATGCTGGATCTCCACCCCGGTTTCCGGTTGCAATGCTCTGTGAAAAACGCACCAAAGCCTGCCCCCTCTGCTCAGGGAACAGGCCTGGCGATGAGCACAAAGGAGCCTTATGGTTAGATCGGCCCCTTTGAGCCGTATCCTTAGCAAATCGCTGAAGAACGCCAACCTGCGGTGTTTGGCTCGTTCGGCGTTGCAGGGAGGGAACCGGTTCTCGTTGCGTAAATGAATGGAACAGGTGGGGAAAGGAAACAGAAGGGAGGGGAATGGCTCTCCTTCTTACGTGGAAAGGCACGGTGCGTTGCACAATTAGAAGAAATTTAGAGCTATGCCAGGAGGGCTCGATGCAGAAGCAGGAAGACCCCTGCGAAAAAAGCCCGCCATATGCGGGCCAGGTCGGACAGTCCGGGTAAAGGGAGGCTTCAGTCGGCGGACAGCTTCTTCGCCATCTGGCCGGCTTCGGCGATGATGCGGTCAAACAGCTCCTGAAGGGTGGGGATGTCATGGGTCAGGCCCACGCCCTGTCCGCAGGAGAGGATGCCCGCGTCCAGGTCGCCTTCATCGTACATGCGCTTGGCGTTCGTTCCGGCAACGACCTGGAGGATCTCGCCCAGCTCGGCGTTGGCGGCTTCCAGTTCCGCGCATTTCTTTGCAGCCGCGTTGACCCAGACCCTGTGGGTGGCATGAATGGAGCGCATGACCAGCATGGTGTCCGTCTCCGAGGCGTTGACAAGGGCCTGCTTGAGATTGTCATGCACCGGCGCCTCCCTGGTGGCCAGGATCCTGGTGCCGAGGATCACGCCTTCCGCACCCATGGCCAGAACCGCCAGGAATCCCCTCCCGTCCGAAACGCCGCCGCCGCCGATGACAGGGAGGTTGACGGACTCCACGATCCTGGGCACCAGCACCAGGGTGCCGATGTCCAGCCGTCCGGTGGCCCCGCCGTTTTCATAGCCCACCACGGTGATGATATCCGCGCCCATCTTCTGGACCTTGAGCGCGTAGCGCACGCCCACCACCTTGTGAATCCATGTCATGCCTGCTTCTTTGAATCTTTCGCAGAGGTCCTCCGGTGCGGAGTGCCCGCTGGTTTCCACGATCTTGACGCCCTTGTCGATGATCACATCCACGTATTCGCTGTTGTCCACCTGTCGCATGGCAGGGAAGAGGTTGATGTTCACGGCAAAGGGCTTGTCCGTCAGCTCGTAAACACGATCCACGGCATCGGCAAACTCCTCCTTGCTCTGGTAGATGGCCGATGCAAGGATTCCCAGGCCGCCGGCATTGGCGATGTCCGCCACGAACTCCGGTGTCGTGATCCACATCATGGTGCCGCCCACGATGGGGTACTTGATGCCGAGCATTTCCGTTATTTTTGTCTTGAACATGTTTGGGATCCTCTTTTTGCCGGGGACAGGTTCGGGGTGTTTTGAAATGCCTGACGGGTCTGCTAATGTATAGAACCAGGGCGAAATTTGCAAACGCGAGCGGAATTTACAGGAGAGAGAGCGATGGCAGCACCCGAAGAGATGTACCAGTGCCAGACCACGAATTGCGGCTATATATACAATCCCGACAAGGGGGACAAGAAGGGCGGAATCCCCAAAGGAACCCCGTTTCAGG
>CAZSUQ010000620.1:0-3880 GCA_964609935.1 uncultured Thermodesulfobacteriota bacterium
CGAAGGAATCAATGCAGGTCCTATGCACTGGGTGTACAACGCTGCACTGAACTGGATGAACCGCTGGGTGAAGGACGGAACGCCGCCCCCTATCGCACCGCGCCTCGAGACCCAATCATTGCCGGGCTTTCGCGTGGTTTTCAAGACTGATGAGCACGGGAATACGCTGGGGGGCATCCGCACACCCTTTGTCGATGTACCCCTTGCGACTCTGACAGGTGCGGATAACAAAGCTGCTGAGGGTGCACCGCTATTCAGCACCTTTTGTAGTATTTTCGGCAAGACCGTTCCATTTTCCCCGGAAAAGCTTGCGGAGCTATACCCCAGCCACGACGACTTCGTTGGGAAATATGAATCGGCTACCTTTGAAACGGTTCAGTCAGGATTCCTACTCTTGGAAGACGCCATCAATCTGATCGATGCTGCTGAAGAGTCCAACATTGGCAATGAATAGCATTCGCTAGAAAACCATCCCGGTTCAGCGCCAATCCAACCAGAATTTCATGTTTCGTATGCTCGTCCCTGCCGCTTGTCGGTTGTATGTCTTCGCCAGAGGCCTGAAATACTGTCCAACCAATGAAATTGTAGAAAAATCATCAAGTTACCGATTTTGTTTGATTTCCCTGAACCCCTCTTGTAAGATGATTCCTCCTTTTCTTTCGCCTCACCCCTGACATCAAGAGGATCACTGTGAAACACTCCGGTAAGTTCGGCAGGTACGGGGGGATCTTTGTCCCTGAGGTCCTGATGCCAACCCTCGAGGAGCTGGAGACCGCCTTTTATCGCTACAGGAACGACCCGGAATTCCGCAAGGAGCTCAAGGAGCTTCTGGAGCGGTATGCCGGCCGCCCCACGCCCCTTACCTTGGCGACAAACCTGAGCAAAAGGGTGGGCGGCCGTGTTTATCTCAAGCGAGAGGATCTGCTTCACGGAGGCGCGCACAAGACCAACAACTGCCTGGGCCAGGCATTGCTGGCCAGGTATATGGGCAAGAAGCGGTTGATCGCCGAGACCGGGGCAGGGCAGCACGGCTTTGCCACGGCCATGGTGGGGGCGCTGTTCGGCCTGAAGACCGTGATCTACATGGGCGAGGAGGACACGCGAAGGCAGAAGATGAACGTGCTCCGGATGCAGCTGTGCGGCGCCGAGGTGATTCCCGTAACCACGGGTTCCCGCACCCTGAAGGACGCCATCAGCGAGGCCCTGAGGGACTGGATCACGAACATAAGGGATACCTTTTACCTGTTCGGCACCACGGCAGGTCCTCACCCCTTTCCTGCCATCGTGAAACACTTTCAGAACGTGATCGGGCAGGAGACGAAAAGGCAGATCCGATCCCTGGAAGGGCGTCTGCCCGATGCGGTGGTTGCCTGTGTGGGCGGGGGGAGCAACGCCCTGGGCATCTTTCAGGCCTTCCTGCGCAGTCCGGAGGTAAGGCTCTTCGGCGTGGAGGGGGCAGGGGAGGGGCTGGCCGGAGGCAGGCACAGCGCTCCGTTGAACCGCGGGTCGGACGGTGTGCTCCAGGGGAGCTACACGCGCATCCTGCAGGATCCGGACGGCCAGATCCTGGAAGCGCATTCCATTGCCGCCGGCCTGGATTACCCGGGTGTGGGCCCCGAGCACAGCCACCTGCGCGAGACCGGCCGCGTATCGTACGTGCCTGTCACCGATACCCAGGCCCTGGATGCCCTTGTCCGGTTGAGTGAGACCGAAGGCATCATCCCGGCACTGGAGTCGGCCCATGCGGTGGCGTACACCAAAAGACTGGCCGGGAAGCTGAGAAAGGAACTGGGCAGGGAGCCCGTGATCGTGGTGAACCTTTCAGGCAGGGGGGACAAGGACCTGGAACAGGTCCAGGAGCTGCTTGCCAAGAGAGAAAGGAAGCGAGGGAGATGAGCCGATACGATGCCTGTTTCCAGGCCTTGCGGACCCGCAGGGAAAAGGCCTTTGTCCCCTTTTTCGTGATCGGGGATCCGGGATACAAGGCCTCCCTCGAGGCGGTCAAGGCTGCACTGAGGGGCGGGGCGGACATGCTGGAGCTCGGCATCGGTTACACGGACCCCATCGCGGACGGACCCTCCATTCAGGCAGCCGACGTGAGGGCACTCGCCGCCGGGATGGATGTGGATCGCAGCCTCCGGTTCATCCGGGAGATCCGACGGTTCAGCGACGTTCCCATCGGGCTGCTCGTTTATTACAACCTGGTCCTTCAGAGGGGGATCGACCGCTTCTGCCGGGAGGCAGGAGAGGCCGGACTGGATGGAATCCTTGCAGCGGACCTGCCCGTGGAGGAAGCGGGGCCGCTCCTCAAGGCATGCAGGAGGCATGGGATCGACCCCATCTTCATGGTTACACCCACCGTAACCGAAGAGCGACTGGAAAAGATGCTGCGCCATGCCAGGGGGTTCCTCTACATGGTTGCGCTGCTCGGCGTAACCGGTGCCCGGGGAAGGCTTCACCCGGACATCCTCCGTCTGCTCAAGAGGGTTCGCTCCAGGACGGATGTTCCTCTCTGTGCAGGGTTCGGTATCTCACAGCCGGAACACGTTCGTAGGCTTACACGATCCGGTGCGGACGGGGCCATCGTGGGCAGCGCCATCGTGGACATCATTGCCGGGAACCTCTCCGACAGGCAGAGGATGGTGCGCAGGGTGGAGTCCTACGTCAGGAAGATGAAGGCCCAGACGCTTCCCCCCGGGTGATGGATCATCCGGGTACATTTCAAGGCTCGCGCGGGATCGGCTGTTCTTAATACAACAGGGGGATGGAATGCATCGAGAGATTCTCGTCATGGGCGCCACCGGTCTTGCCCAGGCCCTGGAAAAAAGGGAACTGTCCAGCGTGGAGGTTGCCACCGCATTCCTCGACCGTCTCGAGAAGATCCAGTCCTTCTTTCGGCCCATGGCGGATATCTGGAGAAAAGAGGCCCTTGCGCAGGCCAAGGCGAGTGATCTTCGAAAGGAACGGAGCGAACCCCTTTCCCCTTTTGACGGACTGCCCGTCACGCTGAAGGAAAACCTGGATGTAAAGGGCCATGACTCCACCCTTGGTATCGCGTCCCTGCAGGGCAGGCCCGCCAAGAAGGATGCCGTGGTCGTCCAGCAACTTCGCAGGGCCGGATGCGTCTTTCTTGGAAAGAGCAATGTGAGCCAGCTGCTGCTCTATCACGAAAGCTGCAACCCGGTTTATGGAAGGACCAAGAACCCTTTGAACCCCAACCGCGGTCCCGGCGGGTCCTCCGGAGGGGAGGCGGCCGCCATTGCCGGCTACGGGAGCCCCTGCGGCCTGGGGACGGACATCGGAGGGTCCATCCGCGTTCCTGCACATTTCTGCGGCATTGCAGGGATCAAGCCCACAGTGGATCGTCTGAGCTCTATCGGTTTAGGGACAGCCCTGAAGGGACAGGAGTTCATCCGCGGCCAGGTGGGGCCTCTTGCCAGGACCGTTGACGACCTGGTTACCGTGCTCCGTATCCTGGACCCGATAAAAGCCGCCGGGCTGGATCCCCGCGTTCCTCCGTTGCCCTTTGGTGACCCCTCCCTTGTGGATGTTTCCAAATGTACGGTGGGCTACTTCCTCGAGGACGGGATCGTAACGCCCTCAGCAGCCGTGCAGCGGGCCGTACATCGAGCCGCGGATATCCTCCGGGAGGCAGGCGCTAGGGTCATCAAGTTCACTCCCATTCTTTGTGAAGAGCTGATCTTCACCTACATGGCCGGATTGAGCTCCGACGGGGGCGTCACGGTGGAGGAACAGCTGAAGAACGTGCCAGTGGATCCGAATCTCAAGGTCCTTAGAAGCATGGCCAGGATGCCCTCCTTTGTGAAAAAGCTTGCCGCCATGGGGCTCGACATGAAAAAAGAGCATCTCCTTCCCGATA
>CAZSUQ010000621.1:0-3876 GCA_964609935.1 uncultured Thermodesulfobacteriota bacterium
GTACGTCGTCCCGGAAAAAAAGCTTCTGCCCTGCCTTTGGCCTTCGGGAAGAGCGGATCAGGCAGTGCCACTTGCTCCAGGATTCCACCCTTTCGGCATCAACGGAATCAGCAGGCAAGTCCACGGGCAAGGGGCGAAGCAGGAGAAGATCGACCCTGCCGCCTGTGGCCTTCCTGCCGAGAAGCCTCGCCGGGAATACCCGTGAGTTGTTGATGACAATCAGGTCCCCTTCCTGCAAGAATTCACGAATCCGACAGAAAGAGGTCTCCTGCAGGAAACCGCTTTGCCGATGGAGCACCATCAGGCGTGATTGATCTCTCTCTTGCAGGGGTTCTTGCGCAATGAGGTCGGGGGGGAGGTCATAGTGATAGGTTTCGGTCCGGAACAGGTTCGCCGGATCCGGTTCCTCCACATCCTCTTCCTTGAACCCTTCCCACTGATTCCGCCAGGAAGAACAAGACTTTACGTGTCCCATGGAGATCTTTCAGAACAAAAAAGCAAATTCTGTAAAAGGTAGCGGATCACCGTCTGAATGTCAATTTTTCCGGTTTCCACACCACCCGAATCCCTTGTTTCGGGAGAGCATCTCCAGAAAGGCCTCCAACCGCACCTTGGTTCTCGCATCCAGGGGTTCCGGCCGGTCTCCCTCCAGGGTCAGGACAGGCACGTCGAGGTAGTGACGAAAGATCTTATCCTCGATCTGTCTAAAGCAGAACGACTGGACATAATGAACAAAGCCATCCAGCCTCCTTTGGACCCTTTGTGCCTGCACATCCTCGAGCCGGGTGAAAATGTCGTAAGGATAGGTAAAGTGCAGATATTGTTTGGCAATGTCCGGATCCAGGGAAGGCATGCTGAATTGACGCTGGACCTCGTTGTACACGACTCTCACCCCGTTTCGTTCCATCACCTCGTACAGGCTGTTCCACACCGGCGGCACGCCGAGGACGCCCAGCCTGATCTCCCTTTCCGTATCAAAAGGCTCCCGCTCCTCCGCCCTTTGAAGGAAATCCTCCACTTCCTTCTCGAACATGCCTGGATCGCCCTTCATGTCACTGCTGGAGATGAGAATCTCGTGGTTTTCCTTGCCGGTCACGCGGTTCTCTCTCCACGTGAGCAGGTCCACCTGCCCCAGCTTTTTTCGAATACGGTCCAGGTTCTTCTTGGCTTCGGAAACCACCTTTTCCCTCACACCGTAGTGCTCCTGCAGCTTGTGGATCTCTTGCCGCATCGCCTCGAGGGACCGATCATAGGGATAGGAAAAGGGATAGACGCGCACACCTTCCATCTGAAGAATCTCCATCAGGGCCTGTGTCTGGCTGCAGTCCCCCCTCACCACGCCAATGACCTCTTCCAGGTCCAGGGTGCTCAGTGTTCCATAGATCCCTTTGATCCAGGCACAGCAGGTGGAGGGGAAGCCCGTCTTCTCCGCCCTCTGCACCAGGTTCGGTGCATCCGGCCTCGCAATAAATCGATTATTGAGGTCAACAGGCGTCTTGCCTGCGGCAAACAGGACCTCGATGGGGATCGATGTGGTGAATCCTACCGCGGTCAACGTGAATGACCTCTCTTTTCAGCCGAGGGGGGTGTGGCATTTCGTGGATGAAGCACCGGGCCTGGGAACATACCGGCCTCCTCCGGCCCAGGCTACCGGTTCTTCGCTCATACAGGGAAAAAAGGAAGCGGGATCCCTACCCCTCTCCTTCCTTGCTCATGGGCAGGAGGGGCTTGAACAGGTCGAGGGGGATGGGAAAGACCACGGTGGATGTGTTTTCAGAGGAAATCTCGGTCAGCGTCTGCAAATAACGCAATTGAACCGTGATGGGATTCTGTTCCATGATCTGTGCTGCCTGCTGAAGCTTGGACGCTGCCTGGAATTCACCCTCTGCGTGGATGACCTTGGCTCGACGGTCCCTCTCCGCTTCCGCCTGTCGAGCAATTGCACGCTGCATTTCCTGGGGTAGATCCACGTGCTTGACCTCCACGTTTGTGACCTTGATCCCCCAGGGATCGGTCTGCCGATCCAGGATGTCCTGCATTTGCTGGTTGATCTTATCCCGCTCTGCCAGGAGCTCATCCAGTTCAACCTGGCCCAGGACGCTCCGGAGGGTCGTCTGGGAGAGTTGGGAGGTGGCGTAGAGGAAATTCTCCACTTCCACCACGGCCTTGTTCGATTCCATGACTCGGAAGTATACAACAGCGTTGACCTTGATGGAGACGTTGTCGCGCGTAATCACGTCCTGGGGCGGCACATCCAGGGTGACCAGCCGGAGACTCACCTTCTGCATCTTATCGATGAGGGGAATCAAGAGGATCAGGCCGGGGCCTTTGGACCCGATCAGCCTTCCCAGTCGAAAGATGACGCCTCTTTCGTATTCATTGAGGACACGAATAGCCGTGGCCAGGATCATTCCGAGAATCGCCAACACAACAAGAATCGAAATCGGCATCTTTCTTCCCTCCTTTTTGAAAATGGGTGAAATCGTGTTTACGTTGAAATCTTTCTAACCGTTAGAACGAGTTCGGACACCCCTGTGACCTCGATGGTCTCCCCTTGTGTGATCTCTTCTTCGCTTTCGGCATTCCAGTACTCCCCGTGAACAAAGACCTTTCCCTCAGGATTCAACACGGAAACGGTCTTCCCCCGCATCCCCAGCAGCCCCTCTCTCCCGGTTGTGGGCTTCCTCATCTGTGCCTTGAGCGCAAAGGACAGGGCAAAGACGAAAAAGGCCGCGGTTGTGAGCACGGTTGGCAGGATCACGTACCAGGAAACACGGAGATAGGGTTCCGGTGAATCAAAAAGCATCACAGAGCCAAGGATCATGGCTACGATTCCTCCAAGTGTCAATACGCCGTAACTGGTGACCTTGATCTCTGCGACAAACAGGATCACGGCCAGCAGGATCAGCAGGACCCCGGCGTAATTCACGGGCAAGGGCTGCAATGCGAAGAAGGCGAGGATCAGGCAGATGGCACCGAACACACCCGGAAAGATGACGCCGGGGTTGGATAACTCGAAAAACAGCCCGTAAAATCCGAGCATCATCAACATGTAAGCGATATTGGGATTGCTGAGAGCATCCAGGAGCTTGTATCGCCACCCCATCTCATAGGTTTCAACCGTTTTGCCTTTCAATGAAAGCTGACGGGTCCCCCACTTGGACTGAATCTCCTTTCCATCCACCTTTTCGATCAATTCCGGGAGGCTGGCGGCGATGAGGTCAATGATGTTCAACTCAAGGGCCTTCTTGGCGGATACCGATGCACTCTCCCGCACGGCCTTCACAGCCCATTCCACATTCCTTCCCCGCTGCTCGGCCAGGCCCTTTGCATAGGCAGCGGCATCGTTTTCCACCTTTTTGAGCATGGTCTCATCCATCTTGCCACCGCCAAGGCCCACCGGATGGGCGGCTCCGATATTCGTCCCCGGTGCCATGGCGGCAACGTTGGCCGCCAGGGTGATCAGGACGCCGGCCGAGGCGGCTCTCGCCCCGCTGGGAGCTACGTACACGATGACGGGAACCGGAGAGTTCAGAATCGCCTGGACCATGTCGCGCATGGCCGTGTCCAGCCCCCCTGGGGTATCCAGTTGGATCACGACACATGCGGCTCCTGTGTCGGCTGCATATTCAATCCCCTTTTCCAGGTAATTGCTGATGGCCGGATTGATGGTGCTTTTCACCTCCACCAGGAGGATTTGGTCCTTGGACGCCCGCAGGGACTGAACCATCAGCAAGTTCGCCGCAATCAGGAGAAAGGAGATGCAAAGGATGCTCGTCCTCCCTTTCTTCCCCTTGAGAAGCCGATTCATGAAGCCATTTTTCATTGAGACGGGATCTCCTTTTTTCGGAACGAAAGATTCCTTTTCAGGGTTTT
>CAZSUQ010000622.1:0-3865 GCA_964609935.1 uncultured Thermodesulfobacteriota bacterium
GAACGACTCCAGAGGATTTACCCGTCCCAACGTACACGCAGGCGACCTGGTCCAGCACCGGAACCTGCTGTACATCGAACTTGACCACGACCTTCAAAACCTCATCCACAAGGCGGATTTCCTGAAGCCCCTTGATTGTGCCGGCTTCTGGGTGACCTACCGCCTCGTGGGCCGGGTGCTGTACGAGGGGGTTTACGACTACGGCCCCAGGGTGTTTCGTGAACTCCAGGACATGAACCGGTCCGAGATAGAGGGTTTCAAGACGAGCAGCGAACTCTGGGAGGGCTACGGCGACCTGTCCAGGGGGCCCTTGTTCCTGAGGGTGGGGAGGCAGATTCTGGCGTGGGGAGAGACGGATGTCTTCCGGCTCCTGGACATGATCAATCCCCTGGACAACACCTTTGGCGGTCCCTTCGAGGACCTGGATGACCGGCGCATCCCGCTGCTCATGCTCCGGGGCAGCTACAACCTGGGCCGGGTCGGACCGCTGGAATCCCTGACCCTGGAAAGCTTCTGGGTCCCCGGCTTCTGGGAGAACCGCGTTTCTCCTCTGGCCCCTGATGGCACGCCCTATACGATCCCAGCTCCCCCTTCGGCGTTCGAGGTGCGCGAGGTGAAGCCGCCCAGGAAGATGGAAGGCAGCCGCTGGGGATTCCGCCTGATGGGCATGCTGGGAAGCCTGAACTTTTCAGCGGTGCATTACAGGACCTTCATGGACTCTCCCACACCGCGGATCGCCATGGATCTGCCGGATGTATTCGTGGAGCTCATCCACGAGGATGTGCAGATCACGGGCACGAGCCTGAATTACTGGGAGCGCTTCACGGACATCGTGTTCCGCACCGAGGTGGCCTGGTTCTGGGATGAGGCGGTGATTATTCCTGCGAGCAACCTGCAGCCCGTAACACCCACGGGCGGCGTTGTCCCCAGGAAAGACATCCTCCGGTACATGATCGGTCTGGACAAACAGGTGTGGATCCGTCCCCTCAACCGGAACCAGACCTTTCTCCTCTCCATGCAGTGCTTTGGCCAGTGGGTTCCCGACTATGAGGACGGGATGGTTCTGGGCGTTCCCAAGGAATCGGATCCCCTGGAAACGGTGACCATCGAGGAGAACGAGCACATGTTCACGGTCCTGATGGCGACCTCATACTGGAAGGGACGTATCAATCCTGCGGTTTCCGTGGGGTATGATGTGCGCGGGGCGTGGCTGATCCAGTCGTCGGTCAACCTTGTCCACGAGCCCTTCCGCTTTGCGATCCAGTACAATGCTGTAGAGGGCGCTTTTACCGGTATCGGCATTTATCGGGATCGGGACCAGCTTTCCTTTGTCTTGACGATCCTTCTGAATTGATCCGAACGTTCCATGCTTCCGCTGTTCTCACCACGAAGTTTCGTGCAATATCCGGGTTAGACCTGCAATCCGTATCTTGCGATCTTCTTGAGCAGGCCCTGGCGCGTGAGGCCGAGCATTCGAGCCGCCCGGGTACGGTTGCCGTTTGTCTGTCTGAGAGCGCGCAGGATCATGTTCTGTTCAATGCGCGCGGTCACCTGCTGTATGGTCTCCGGGCCCCTGCCCATGGTGAGGCTCGTTTCCTTCAGGGCCTTGATTCTCTCTGAGAGATGCTCCTGCTTGATGATCCGGTCTGTGCCCGCAAGGGTCATGGCCCGTTCCACCTCGTTTTCGAGCTCCCGGACGTTCCCCGGCCAGTTGAACTCGGAAAGGGTCTCCAGGGCTTCCGGCTCGCAACGGACCGTTCCCCCACCGAATTTTTTTGCGTATTTCCTGAGAAAGTGATTCACCAGCATGGGGATATCCTCTATCCGTTCCCGAAGGGGCGGGATGGTGACGGGAAAGATATGAATCCGGAAGAAGAGATCCTCCCGAAAAAGGTCATTGCGCACCATTTCCTCGAGATCCCGGTTGGTGGATGCGATCAAGCGGACATCCATCTTGAGATGCTGGCTGCCGCCCACCGGGCGCAGGTTCCCCTCCTGCAGGACCCTGAGCAGCTTGACCTGCATGCCCTGAGACATCTCCCCGATCTCATCCAGAAAGATCGTTCCCCCGTCCGCCAGTTCGAAAAGGCCCTTCTTGTCCGTGACGGCTCCGGTGAAGGCCCCCTTGACGTGACCGAACAGCTCGCTTTCCAGCAAGGTCTCGGACAGGGCTGCACAGTTCTCTGCAACGAACGGCTTGTCTTTGCGGGGGCCGCTGTAATGGATGGCCCGGGCAAAGAGTTCCTTTCCGGTCCCTGTCTCCCCCTGGACCAGCACCGTACTGGTTGTGTCAATGACCTTCTCCACCAGGCCGAAGACCTTCTGCATGGCAGCGCTCGATCCCACGATCCCCTGCAGGCTGAAACGGTCCTGCACCTCGGACCTGAGTCTCAGTGCTTCCTGTTCGAGCGTGCGGGTGTACTGCCTGATCTCCCCGTAGAACTGGGCGTTCTCAATGGCGACAGCCATCGTTCCCGAAACGATTTCAAGTAACCTTATGTCCCTCTCCGTAAAGATCCCCTTGAGCTTGTTCAAGGCATACAGGACGCCAAGGAATCCCTTTCTTGTCAGGAGGGGGACGCAGATCATGGAGCGGGTTTCGAAATTTTCCATTCGGTCGATTCCCCGGAAAAAACGGTCGTCCTTGGAAACATCCGGCACCAGGGCGGGTTTCTGTTCCCTCAGCACCCATCCGGCCACGCCAAGGTGGTCCGGAAAGCGCATGCCGTGTTTCCGCTCGTGAACACCATCCCGCTGTTCTTCCAGGGTGTGGATGAAGTAGAACTCGTTGTCTTCAGCATCGTGCAGAGCAAGGGATGCCCCCTCAACATGAAAAACCTCCCTGATCTTCCTGAGGATGCTCGCGAGCATCTCATCCAGGTCACGAATGGCATGGATGGAATTTGCGATTTCATAGAACAGGGCAAGATCCGTTTCCGTGAACCCCGGGCTTGTTTCCCCCTTTTTCATTCCCGTTAGACCTCCGGGTGCATATTCATCAACAATTTCCAGGAGATGGTGGGTTGCCTGTCAGAGCGCATTGTGTAAACAAAGTTTATAGTATTTTCCCCTATACGTAAACAAGGTTAACGAAAAAAGAGGCGATCTCGATCTGACCAAAATTATAATAGAGTATATCAATACATAAAGAATTGATGTTGTTAAACTATAAAGGAAATAATAGATAATGACTATAAAAACTATTGGATAAAATCTCTTGATTCAGTTGGTACGATTTTTGCTCTATATTTGTTTCCACCAGTCGAATCGTAAACAATGGTTACAGAATCATCAGAGGTACGAACAAGGTGTCGAGCGATTCAAGGCAGGGAAAAGACAGGTTTCTCAGGGATATGCCTGGTAAAGGGAAAGAGAGATCGTCTTTTCGGACATTTCACGGAGTAAACGGCAAGATCCGTATTCTGGTTGTGGAGGATGATCCGTCCGTCAGGAAGGCTCTGTACTTCTCCTTCGAAAAGGTGGGCTACAGGCCAAAGACCGTGGATTCTCTCTCGGGTGCACGGATGCTTCTCGTGGACGGCCAGTTCGATCTTGTGGTAACCGACTACCAGCTCGCCCCCGGGGAAACAGGGCTCGACCTGCTCGAATACCTGAAAAGGAAGAAACCCGATCTCCCTGTCATCGTGATTTCCGGTGTTGATGAAGATGATTTGCCGGACAGGGCTGTGCATCTCGGAGCGTACGCATTCTTCAGGAAACCTTTTGAACTCTCCCTGCTTCTCGAGTCCTGTGAGGCTGCCTTGAGCACTGCTTGAGGTCGTGTTTAAGGCTGGCTGCCCTCTTTGTATTCAATCTTGGCCGATTCGCGCAACTCTTCCACGTACGCACCCACGGCCTGCTGCTT
>CAZSUQ010000623.1:0-3862 GCA_964609935.1 uncultured Thermodesulfobacteriota bacterium
CCATGCTCGAGAAAGATGCAGGGCCGGGAAAGCCCTATCTCGCGGGGTATCCCATGATCGTGGGCCTTGCGGACAAGTACATGGACCGGGACAACCGGGTGATGCTTCCCCTCATCGTGATCGTTGTCATCCTCCTGCTCTGGCTCGCGTTTCACAGCCTGCGAGGCGTCTGGATCCCCCTGGCCGTGGTGGCGGCGGCAACCATCTGGACCTTTGGGGCCATGCACCTCGTGGATTTGAAGATCACCTTTATCTCCTCGAGCATCCCCATTGTCCTGGTGGCCATGGGCATTGCCGACGGGATTCACGTGATCCACGAGTACAACCACCACCTTCGCTCGGGCAGGGAGAACCTGCAGGCGGTCCTTTCCACGATGCAGGAGATGAACGCCCCGGTGATCATGACCTCGCTGACCACCTCGGTGGGATTCCTCGCCCTGGGGACATCGGCGATCGTGCCCATTCGCGAGTACGGGGCATCGGTTGCATTCGGCATCCTCGCTGCCATGGTCTTTTCCCTTTCCTTTATCCCTGCAAGCCTGGTGCTCCTGGGAAAACCGAAAAGGGTCCTTTCCAGGGACAAGGCCGACAGGCGCCTCCTTCACCGTCTGAGCCGCTTCCTCGGGCGCTTCAGCCTGCAGCACACCAAGCTGGTTGTGGCGGCTTTCCTGGTGGGGCTGATCGCCACAGGGACCGTGGCATCGCAAATCCGGGCCCGCCAGAACCCGGTGGACATGTTCCGGAAAAGCTCCGAGATCCGTGTCTCCGACTCCATGATCAATGCCTCGTTTCCCGGAACCGGGGCCCTTCATGTCCTGGTGGACAGCGGTGAAACGGACGGCATCAAGGACCCGGACCTGCTCCGGAGGATTCACCGGGTGCAGGACCGCCTGGAATCCATGGAAGAGGTGGGAGACACGCTCTCGGTTTCCGATTTCCTTGCAAGGATGCACAGGGTGATGCACAACGACGACCCTTCCTTTGACCGTGTGCCTGGAACAGAGGAGGATCTCGGACCGGATGCCGGGTCGGATGCCGGGAGGGCCATGATCGGCCAGTACCTGCTTCTCTACGAGCTGTCCGGCGGAAGCGAGATGGAAAACTTTGCAGACGACCCGTACCGGCGGGCCAACATCTCGGTGAACGTGAAGGGGAACGATTCCAGGATCTATGAGCGGGTGATGGAGAATCTCGAAGAGGCCGTTTCAAAAACCTTTCAGGCAGAGACGAACGTCACCAGCACGGGCAGCGGGGTGATCGTCCTCAAGGTGGTGGAGTATCTCGTGCTCGGACAGATCTTCAGCCTGATGGTGAGCTTCGGGGTCGTTCTCCTCATGCTCATCCTGCTGTTCCGCTCCTTTGTGCATGCCTTCATCGGTGTCATCCCGCTGGTCATCACCATCAGCTCCAACTTCGCCTTCATGGTGTTCACCGGCATCCCGCTGAACCTGGGCACCGCTCTCATCGCCAGCGTCTGCATCGGTATCGGCGTGGACTATTCCATCCATTTCATTACACGCTACCGCATCGAGGCAAAACGCACGCCGGACCTGACCTCCACGGTCTTTGCCACCATGGACACGTCGGGAAGGGCCATCTTCCTGAACGCGGCATCCGTGGGGTGCGGTTTTGCGGTCCTGCTCTTTTCCAACTTCATGCCCCTTGTGTACCTTGGCTTTCTCATGCCGCTGATCATGACCGTGAACGCGTTCGGTGCTCTGCTGGTCATCCCGGCCTTTCTCAACTTGTGGACCCGGGGCCGGGGACACGCACCTGCAAGGTAGGAACCCCCTGGGGTTGGGGTTCGTTCAAAAACCCAATGGAGGCACATCACATGGCCCGTATCGTGATCGTGGGCGGAGCCGGGGACATGGCGCGGGTGGCGGCGGAAAAGCTCCTGGAGATCCTGGATGACGTCCACGTCGTTCTGGCCGACCTGAACGAGGAGAAGGCCGGGAGGGTTGCCCGATCTCTTCGTTCGGCGAAGGTGGAATCCGCGGGGGTGGATCTCTTCGACCCGCCGGGGCTGCAACGCCTGATCCACAAGAGCGACCTGGTGGCCAACTGCGCAGGCCCCTACTTCCGAACCGCAAGGCCTGTGGCAGAGGCCTGCATCCGCGAGAAGGTGAACTACATCGACCTGGGAGACGACGAGGAGAGCGCCACGGAACTGCTTGCCCTGGACGGGGCGGCCCGGGAAGCAGGGGTCACGATCCTGATCTGCTGCGGGGTGGCGCCGGGCCTGGTCAACGTGATCTTCAGGGGCTGCGCCATGCAGATGGAGGAAGTGGAAAATGTGGACATTGCCTGGGTGACCGGATCCACACCGCCCAGGGAAGGGGAGAAAAAGGGCGGGGAGGCGGTTCTCGAGCACATGCTGCACGCGTGTCTTGGAAACTGCCTGACCTTCCGGGATGGGAGGCATGTGCAAATCCCTTCCTTCCGGCACGGCGAGGTTCTTCCCTTTCCCGAGCCCCTGGGTCCCTACCGGGTATTCGAGCTGGGTCACTCGGAGGTGGCAACGATTCCGCATTTCTTCCCCGGGGTGAGGAACGTGAGAAGCCTTGGCGCTCTTCATCCCCCCTACCTGAACGGCCTCTTCCGCGGCATTGCCGGGCAGGTGGAGCGGGATGCGGTGGACATCAGGGAGGCAGCGAGATTCATCCTGGCCCTGGACACGAAACAGAAACCCGAGACCGCCAGGCCCTACCTGGGGCTTTTGAAAGGGGTCTTTTCACAGGTTGGAAAAGGACACCTTTCTCCAGGCGGGCTCCTGGGTCTCTTCCGGGAGATCGCCGGCAAGTCTTCTCAATCCTGCCTGGGGGGGCTCCTGGTGCGGGTGGATGGCGTCATGGGCGGCAAGCGTGTGAGGATGCAGTCCTCTTACGCGGACCACCAGGGCAAGGGCGACAAGGGCATGGACATGGATGAATCCACAGGAACCCCCATGGCGGTGATGGCCTCCATGCTGTTCGAGGGCCTGATCCCTCACAGGGGCGTCCTCGCCCCTGAGGCATGTGTGGACCCGGAGGCGTTCCAGGTCCGGATGGCCAGGCTCGTACCGGACATGGAGGATCCCATGAAAGTGGAGATCCTTTCACTCTAACGAAACGGTGGGTTCCTCCGGATTCAGGGATGTGAATCCTGTGTCCCCGGCGAGGCTTTATTGTGGCTGGCCTCTTTCTTGACGGTTAAGGGCGAACCCGATATGCCTGCATAGAAGACGACAATCTCCGCGGCATCCTTGCCATCGTTCCTCCCGTAATGCCACGTGTCCACAACCTCCACGATGGAATCGCCGGCTTTCAGGTGCAAGGTTTCACCGTTCTGTGTGATCACGGTCAGTTCCCCGTTCAACATGACACCTGCGTTGATCACCGTATGTTTGTGCATGGGCAGTTGAACACCGGGCGGAACCTTGATTCTCAGGATGGTTATCTCCGGCTGGCCCTTTGCGTAGTCGGGCAGAGCTTTGCCGTTCCAGCTCGAGCTCGCTTTCGCCAGTTCCTCCACCTCCACCAGGTTTGCATCCAGTGCCCAGCCATTCCCTGCCAGCCACAATGCCAGGCCTATCCCCATGAGGACCTTTTTCATTTCCTGTTCTCCTTTACAAAGGTTATCCCCCGCTTTTGACAAGGGTACGGCACAGGGTTTCGAGAAAGGATTTCTGGTACTCATAGAAGTTCACGGCCTTATCAAAGGTCGCTGACTTGAACACAGCACAATCGAACAGGGCGTAAAGGGCCGTGTAATCCCCAAGGAGCGAGGCGTCTCCGTCAAAGCCGTAGAACGAAAGGATGTCGTTGTACCTTTGCTGGCGGAACGCTGCGGACCATGTCTCGTAATCCCTCAGCAGCATCAT
>CAZSUQ010000624.1:0-3861 GCA_964609935.1 uncultured Thermodesulfobacteriota bacterium
TCATCTTCACCAGGTTCTTCCCGATGTCGTGGATATCCCCCTCCACGGTCCCGATCATGAGGGTGGCAACGGGCTTCAAGCCCTTCTGCACAATGGCCGGTTTCAACACGTCCATTCCCACCTTCATGGTTTCCGCAGCCAGGAGGAGTTCGGGAAGGTAGGCCTCCCCCTTTGAAAACCGGTCCCCCAGGTCCTCCATGGCCGGCCGCATCCCTTCCTCCAGGATCTCCTGCGGGGACATCCCTCCTTTGAGCGCTTCTTCGGTCAGGCGCCTGGTCTCCTCTTCGTTTCCTCCCAGCAGGACCTCTCCCAATCGCTTCATCGGTTCTTTCATATCCCTCTTCTCCTTGTGGGTCTCGGTTTCCGGTGTCGCACCTCTCTCCAGGAACAGGGCCCGGTCAGACCCGAATGGGATAGGAGCCATGTTTTCTGGTGGCCTTCACCATGGCGATGTAGTTTTCCGGCTTGACCCCCGGATGGATGGAATTGGAAGAGCTGATGATGTAGCCCCCGCCGGGCGCTGCAATGCGAATGGTTTCCTTGACCGTATCCTCCACCTCCTGTTCCGACCCGAAGGGGAGGAGGAAGCTGCAATCGATGTTGCCCACCACCGCCGACTTTCCTTCAAGGTGTTCCTTGACCTCCTTGATGTCCATGCACTGGGGCTGAATCGGGTGGATCCCGTCGAACCCGATTTCCACCAGGTCGTCCAGGATCGGCCAGAGGTTCCCGTCCGTGTGCTTGATGACCTTCATCCCGATCCCATGGCAGAACGCGACGATCTCGGCATGAAAGGGCTTGATGAACTCCCGGTACTGACCCGGGCTCATGAGCGTATTGGTGTTGAAGGCAAGGTCGCCCTCCAGGGCAATCACGTCCGCACCCGCGTCCCTGGCCATCTCCAGTGCCGCCTTGCAGAAATCGGTGGTGACCCTTGCCAGCGAGAGCGCAAGTTCCGGGTTGCGCATGTAGTCCAGCAGCAGTTTCTCCATGCCGCCCCGCAGCTGCCAGGAGAAACGGAACGGGTCGGGGATGGTGAAGAAGTGGGCCACATCCTTTCCCATCTTCTCGATGAGATAGTTCAGCATGAGATAGTCACCCTCGTCCGGCTCCATGGGCGTGATCTTTGCGATATCCCCGGGGCCCTGGACCGGGCCTTCCACAGGGAGGGGTTCACCCTCCTCGGAGAGCTGGTACACGGTGCCGTACTTGTCCTTCACCAGGTCTTTCTCCACCCGCTCCTTGCGGATGATGAAGACCGTAGAGATCCCGTCGTTCCCCAGTTCGGTGAGCAGGAGCGCGAGAAGATCCATGTACTGGAGCTGCTCCTCGGTGGTCATGTCCGCGACATGCTTGATGGGAGGGACATCATCGGTGAAGTGCTTGCCGATGTTCACGATGCTGGCTTCGTTGATCCCGAGCTCGAAAACGGGGACCCTGTCCGGCTCGCCCGGCTCCAAAGCCTTGAGAATTCGCTGCTTGGATGTCATTTCCGATGCCATGGCTTCCTCCTGAGGTCCAAGGGGCTTTTTGCTCGAGAGAATGGCCTCAAACAACTCCGCCCGCGTTTCGTCCGAAGTCTATTCCTCCACAAGTTCTACAGGCTTTACCCGTGCCAGATCGCGGGTGTATCCCCCTGCTCCGACGAGGAGCAGCACACCGGCAACCAGGCCGAACACGGGAAGCAGGAAAAGCGCCCTTTCCAGCCCCACCTCGTCCGACAGCCGGCCCACGATCATGGGGGACCACACGCCTCCAAGAAGATGCTGGCAGAACACACAGAATCCCAGGGCCAGCGCCCTCAACCCGGGATGGACCACATCCTGGGTGACCGCGGACGAAGGCGCCACGTAGCAGGCTGTCAGGATACCAAAGAGGATGAGAAGAGGCCACATGGCCGCGGTGTGAGCCGAGATCAGGGCCAGGGCAAGGAGTGCGGCGGACAACAGGGATGTGATGCCGGAAAGAACCATCCTTGCGTTACGACGGCTCGGCATCCACCGGTCCGCAAGGAATCCGCCCAGGGGAGCACCCACCAGAACCAGAAGCACGAGCCCGCCTGCAATGATTCCCGCCCTGTGTTCCTCCATCCCGTGGTTTCTGTGAAAGTAGGAGGGCAGCCAGGTCATCAGGGCCGTGGTGATGGATGTGTTCATGGCAAAGGCCAGGTAGACGAACCAGAGGGTGGGAATCCGAAGGAGACCGAGAACGGAACGGAACAGACCGGCCGGTGCTCCCTTGTCCCCTGATTCATCCCCGGACAGGGGAACCGTTCGGTAATCCCGGGTAAACCAGAACAGGACGGCCAGCACCATGCCCGGAAGGGCCACCAGGCCAAAGGCCTTCTGCCATCCGAAATACCGGCCCACGAACCCTCCCACCAGAAACCCGATGGCAGCGCCGATGGGGATGAAGGCGTTCCACACGCCCAGGATCCGCGCCCTGCTCTCCTGCGGGTAGGTCGCGGCCAGGACAGCGGTTCCTGCAGGGGCATAACCGGCCTCGCCCAGCCCGATCAGGGCCCTGGCCACCAGGAGCTGGGTATAGTTGCGGGTGAAGGCGCACGCCAGCGTGGCAAGGCTCCAGAAGAAGACCATGATGGAGATCATCTTCCTGCGGCTCCAGCGGTCCACCACGATGGAAAGGGGGATGACGAACAGTGCGATGGTGAAGTAGATGACGCTGGTCAGCGATCCGAGTGCCTGATCCGACAGGCCCCAGTCCTGCTTGATGAAGGGGATGAGAGCCCCGATGACCATCCGGTCTGCATAGTCGAAAAGGTAGGTCAGGCAAAGGAGGAGCAGGATCATCCCTGAACGAAACCTTCCAGGACAGCCGGGCTCTTTCCCCGAAAGCACGCCTGCGGCACGCTGCGTTGCCTTCACCTTCACCCCTCCCTTGATGAGTGGAGTCGGGAACTATGGCATGCGCACAGGGGCAAAATCAAACCCGTTCCCCAAAGGCTGGAAAGGCTGCCACCTCCAGGACGAACCAGACATCTCAAGGGGTACCACGTGATGCCCGGATGGGTTACCGGCCCTCAAGGATTCACGGTCCGGGACAGGGAAAGAGCACGTCCTTGAGCCCGGGGCCCCGGAGCCTTGCAGTATAGGCATCCGAAAAACCTTTTCTCCCCATCTCGGCCAGCCATTCAGCCGATTCGCTCACACCCGAGAAAACCCCAACGCAGCTGCACCTCCATCTTTCTCCGGTCTTCGGGTTTGCCCTGTCCGTGATGACGAACACGTTCTGAATCCCGCTCTTGCAAAGGTCCTCTGCGATCCCTTTCGTCTTCTCTTCGGAAAGGAAAGAGGCCACCTGGACCGTGTAGAAGTCCGTCAGGCGATCCTCGGAAGCAGGCACCTCCGGCAGCACGAGCTCCATACCGGGCCCCAGCCGGTTCCAGTCCGAGACCTGCGGGTTGTGTTCCCGTAGGACTTCATAGATTTCCTTGTTGAGCCTTCCGTACCTCTCAAGGATGATCGATCCAATCCCCTGCTGTTTCGAAACCGTCCACCTGCCCTCCATCTCTTCCGGTTTTTCTTCCGCAACCGGAGATCCGGCATCTCCCCCAGGGAGGCTTCCCTCGGACAACGTGGGTGTCACAACCCCTGGCTGGCCTTCCGGCATGGATGGCCGGGACACGATCTCCTTATCCTCTTTCAGTAAAAAAAAGACCAGAAGGGCCCCCAGAACAATCCCGACGACGAGAAAGGCTGCCGCACGAAGGGGTTTCCATCCCCTGCTTCTCGAAGGCTTCCGGTCCTGTTCCGGGGCCCTGGAAACGCCTGACTCTTCCCTTGCGTCATCGTCTTCCCCGGCCCGCTGAGCAAGTACAAGCAGACCCTCAAGAAGGAGTGC
>CAZSUQ010000625.1:0-3855 GCA_964609935.1 uncultured Thermodesulfobacteriota bacterium
ATGGTCCACGGAGTCGAACTCCGGATGGTCCACGAGCTGAATGAACTGGGGCTCATAGGCCAGTTCCACAGAGTACCTTCGAAACTTGAGGGACCTCAGGAGCGCGCTCTCCACCGGGGCCCCTGGGGAAGGCCCGGGCTTCTTTTTCCCCATGTAGTCCGGGTCCACCCTTGGGCGGATGCGTGTCAGGTAGAGGTCGAGGAGAAAATCCATGCTCAATCCATAGGGGCTTGCGATCCTCGGTTTCTGTTCCGGCGTGTGCAGTCGTCCCCAGTTGAAGGTGATCCCAGGGACCTCTTTGAAGATGAGGTCCGGCGTTGCTTCATGGGTCAGGCTGATGTTCGAGTTGTAGGCCATCTCCGTGTAAAAGGATGGATGGATCTCCACGGTACCCACTTCGATGGTGTTGGGTTGAAAGGCATGAGCCGTGACCCCGAAGAGAAGAACATGGATCACAACGAGGGCCAGGTGGATGCCCTTGGCAGAAATTGCAAAAACCCGGGAGATCCCGGACGGGAAGGAGCTAAACATGTGCATTAATCTGTTGAGATTAGATGTTTTAAAACAATATGATATAGATAATATATAATGTTAAACATTAACAACGATTCAACGGGAGGCTGTTTCCTCTCTTGCGATCTCCACCATCTCTTTCAGGTACCTCTCCGAGATGGTTTTCCAGGATGACTCACCTTCAACCAGGGCCCTTCCCGCCTTCCCCATGCGCAGACGCAGCACCTGGTCTGTCCAGAGGGAGAGGATCGCCTGCTCCAGGTCGATGGGGTCATGCGGATCCACGAGGAACCCGGTTCTCCCGTGATGCACGACTTCAGGCACGCCGCCCGCTCTTCCTCCGATCACGGGCTTTTCGCATGCCGCTGCCTCCAGGAATACGATCCCGAGCCCTTCGGTATCCAGGTTTCCTCCCGGAAAAAGGATGTCCCTGTTCGGCATGACAAAGACATCGCAGGCATGGAGCAGGGCGACCTTCTCTTCCTCCGAGATCTCTCCAATGAATCGAACCCTGTCTTCCAGGCCCAGGTTTCGGGCCTCCCTCTCCAGTTCTTCCTTCAAGGGACCGCTTCCTGCCGCCACGTACTGCAGCCCGGGGATGCGGGCTTCCAGCCTTTTCATCGCCTTGAGAATCGCTGCATGACCCTTCCTGGGAACCAGCCGGGAAATGGTCACGAGGAGGAACCTGCCTTCCAGCGCTGTGAGAGATTTCATTCCTTCCGGAAGGGGCGGCTTGCTCCCTGAACGTACTCGGAACCTCTCCGGAGCGACACCATTGTGGATGACGCGGGTCCGGTCTTCGGACACACCGCATCGAACCAGGATGTCCGCGGTGTGGTTGCTCACCGCAAAGACCCGCTCGGCCCGGTTCATGACCGCCTCGTAAAGGAAATGCCTTTTTGCATCACAGGGAACAAAGGCTTCGTATCCGTGGGCGGTGACCAGGTAGGGGACACGGCATAGCCGCGAAACCAGGTAAGCCACGATCGCCTCGGGCCACCAGTTGAGCGCCCAGAGGATCCTCTTTGCTCCCTTGTCCGGAAGATCCCTGATCGTTTTCCATGTCTGCAATGACATGGCAAGGATCTTCATGGGCAGGAGGGTGAGAAGATCCATCCGCTTGCCCCCGCGCAGGATCAACGGTCTCAGGTCAAAGGACGGGGATCTGTGGATGCTGTAGGGGAGGGCCATCTCTTCCCGTTCTTCAGCCGGATAGGTGAGAAGGTGGACCTCGGTTTCCGCCCGGGAAAGATGGAAGGCGAGTTCATGTGTGTAGGTTGCGATCCCGCCGTGATCCGGCAGTGTGTTGGAAGCATTGAGCTGAATGATGTATAAAGGGGTGGGTTGCAAGAAATCCTCTTGGCTCTGTTGGGTTCTTTTATGATAGAAGGATGCCCCTTGGAGTCAACCCTGTTCGAATCGATCGAGGCAACCGGATGGTCCCCAGGACCCTGTCCCGCATAGGCAAGGCTGCACGGTACGATCTCAGAAACCTCCTCTACCCTCTCCTCTATCCACACTATTTTCTGAAAGGGATCTACCTGTTCAACGGCAATCGCGTGGTTCGACACCCTTCTGCCAGGATCCACATGGAGGGCGGGAAGATTCAGTTCGGCTGCTTCTGGAGGTTCTGGAAGCGGAGGGGCGGGATCGTGCTGCACGAGGGCGCAACCCTGGTGATCAAGGGTGACGTGGTCATCGGGGATGGTGTGATCATCGAGGTGCATCCGGGTGCCTGCCTGGAGATCGGCTCCGGGGCCTTCATCAATCCTGACACGCGCATCCTGGTTCTGGAATCGGTGCGCATCGGTTCGGACTGCGCCGTTGCCTGGGAGGTCCTGATCATGGATGGAGACCGCCATGCCTTCCTGGACCCGGATGGGAACAGGGAAAAGAATACCGAACCGATCCACATCGGGGATCATGTCTGGATCGGTGCCAGGAGCCTGATCCTGAAGGGCGCCCGCATCGAGGGAGGCGCCGTGGTGGGAGCCGGGTCCGTGGTCTCCGGAAGGGTGGAGGGAGCCAGTGTTGTGGTCGGAAATCCCGCCCGGAAGATTCGCGAGGGGGTGCGCTGGACAAAATGAAGGCATGCCTCCGTCGATGGAAATGGGTGATCCTCTATACCGCATTCCTCCTTTCGAGCCTGGGCCTTGCACGCCGGGTTCAGAACTGGATATACGATCGGAACCTGTCAGGGCTGATCGGCTGGACGCTGCTTCTGGCAGGGGTCGCATGTTTCGTACTCATCATTCGCCGGATGCGCAGGCTCCAGGGGAAGCTGTCGCCCTTTTCCCTGGTGCGCCTCGTTGTGTTCCTGCTGCTCTACCTGGTGTGCGTGGTCAAGGCCACGTCCGTGACCGTGGAGAGGGTTCACTTCATCGAATACGGCCTCCTGGCCATCCTCTGCCTGCAGGCCGTGGACGAGCGTCACCCGAACCTGCGACGGATGATTTACGCGGTGACGGCAACTTTTTTCATCGGGTTCGTGGATGAGGTATTCCAGGGGTTCCATCCCTTTCGCTATTACGACCACAAGGACGTGATCCTCAACGTCATCGCAGGCGTGCTCCCTGTTGCGGGCATGTTCTGGCTTCCCCTAATGCAAACCCGGCCGAAGCAGACCCGGACGATTCCGGTTCCTGAATCTTCGGGCCAGGAGGCGCTTCCGAACCTGCGGCCGAGGATCTCGGATGCATGTGTCCTGGGCCTTGTGCTGGGGGTCGTCTGTGCAATGGTATGGATTGGCCGGGTGGATGGGAACAGGGTCCTTTTGCCCGGGCGCTGGGAACGGGTGAACCGCTGCGGACTGATGGAGTGGATGGAGATCAGGAAGGACGGGGAGATCACCCTGGAGGATGCAGAGGGCAGGCGGGCCGTGGGCTGGTACGAGGTGAAGGGGGACCGGCTGGACGGACCGCAACTGCGGGTGGAGGTGATCCTCGGCTCCGGCGAGGGGCCCTGCGACTGGGAGACAGGGAGCCGGATCCATGCCTACTTCGAGGTGGAGAAGGAACAACTCGTGTTCAAGAGGCGAAAGGCCTGGTCGTTCAGAAGGGTGAGCCCTCAGGAGCCCATAGAAAAAGTCCAATAAGGTGTCCTGACCGATACTTGAACTTACAGGAGTCTGATTGAAGGCAGAACCTTATATGAATCTGAAGGGTGGCCGCCTTTAGTGGATGGCAAAAACCATCAAATGCGAGAAGATGCGAAGCCTGTTGAAATATATAGGCAAATGACGGCAGAGTCGCCGAGCGTAATATTACAAAAGCCCCAGAAAATGGGTTAAGTAATGAACTATTTGGGAGGGCCGGGTCATTGGCCCGTGAGAATACGCTTGAT
>CAZSUQ010000626.1:0-3844 GCA_964609935.1 uncultured Thermodesulfobacteriota bacterium
ACGCATACGGGCGGACCACGCTTCTTTTGCCGAACGCCTTTCATCCGAACCCTTATTTCTTGCGACGCGGCGAGACCTTTGCCTCTCCTGCCGGGTGGTTCGAGGCCGCAGCACCGCTGGGACGGGGATACATCAAGGCAGTCCTTTCGCCTAAGCCCCTTGATTCCGGAACAATGGGAGGGACGCCTGACGATTTTAACTCCGGTGTCCGTTTCCGATCTCTTGGATCCGCTACCGCAAGAGGAATCGCGGTCTCTACGAAGAAAGCAAACGGTGGGTTTGCCACGTGGTGGGTCAACATCAGGAAGTAGTTAAGTAGCGATCCTCAAGCCAGTGGACTGCGTCATGGATTCACTTCCACGAGAGGCAGGTCATTGCTGAACTGGCCTTTCAGCTCCGGGTGCTGCTGTCCGTCCGTGGCTGCCGGAACCTTCTCGTAGACATAATCAAACAGCTCCCGCAGGGTGACGATCTGGTCCTGGTCCGCATCCGCCCGTCCCCTCAACCCGCCGATCATGTAATACGTGAAAACCCCTCCGCCCCAGCGCTCTCCTTCCATGCTCATTTCATTGGAACTTGAAGCGGAGAGCACCGCCGTCCCGTCCGTTGCCTCTGCGAGCTCTGAAATCAGGCGGTTCACCTCGTTTACTTGAATCCCCCTTCGCGCCAACAGCGTTCCGGCACCCAGTCCGCCTGAATGACAGGCATCCACCACGAACAGGACCTTGCCGGCTTTTGAACGCTGAATAATACGGTTCAGGTCGCTGTGTGAGAGACCGGAGCCCACGAGGTTGTCCATGGCGGTGTCATGCATGATGAAGTTGATTTCACCGGTGTCCGGATCAGGCAAACCGTGTGTTGCAAAGAAGATGACAATCAGGTCCTTCTCGTTTGCCTGCTTCACCATGCGTACCAGGGATCGTATGACATTCCCCCTAGAAGCCGCCTCGTTGATCAGCAATACGGCCTGTGTCTTGGGGAGCATGGCCCCGGATGCGGAACGGAAGAACTTGTAGAAGTTCTTTGCGTCCGTGGCGGCATATTCCAGGTTCAGGCCCTCATCCGTGAAGCCTGAAATCCCCATGGAGAAGAGCCATATTCTCGGGATCTCCCCTGCCGGTATCGCTTGACCGCCGGCAAGGCGGACCCTGACGGTCTTGTTCTCGCCGGCCGCGAGTTCGACCCATTCCCTCCATGTGTTGTATCCGGGCGCTGAGACCTCCAGGTCATATCTCCCAGGTTTCAGGCGAATGCCCTGGGAGAATTTCGGCCTGATGTTCAGGATTCTGACCTCGACGTTTTTCGGCTCCGCTTCTACAAACAGACGCCCTTTCGTACCTGATGCGCCGGATTCCAATGTTGCTAGTGGTGCTGTGCCCGAAT
The DNA here is from genome assembly GCA_964609935.1 of uncultured Thermodesulfobacteriota bacterium. GTDB lineage: Bacteria > Desulfobacterota > DSWW01 > DSWW01 > DSWW01 > CAYTRL01. The sequence goes on from CAZSUQ010000626.1 coordinate 1,384, forward strand.
CTCCACTGAAGCCACCTGCCCTTAAGATGTTTCTCTCCTGCATATCACTCAGGAAATTGACCATGACCTCCTGGAGGCTGACCGCGGTTATCTCCGGCCAGTCGAGTTTCCCAAATGCCGACATACTGGAAGAATAGGTCTGTTCGAAAAGCAACTTGTCGTGGGCCGATGAACGGACATGGAATGTAATGGTCGTTCGATCGTATTTGGAGGTGTCCGAGGACGGCTGCATTGTTAAAACATGGGGATTGTTCGGGGACGGCTGCATTCCCAGGGCATGTATTTCACCGGAGATCACGATGTCCCCTCTTCCCACAAGGAAGTTCGCGTTCTTGAGTTCCTCAAACAGGGCATCGCGGACAACCATGGACACGGTTCTGTCAAACCTGTACTCGTTAATGCCTTGATGGCGAATCAGGTACTTGTTACGTAACCCCAATTTGTTCTCGAAATCTCCAACCTGAACCCGAATTTTACCCTTCCCCAGGTTCGAAAACTGGCCGCTCGGTACGTATGTCAGCGTTTCCGTCATACATCCGGCAAGAACCATTGTGGAAAGGTACATGGGCAGCAAAACGAAAATGTTCACGCCCTGACATCGTTTGTATCCCCGTGTCATATGCTCTATCCCCCCACATTGATATGAATCGATCCTTGAATCAGAGCCCGTATTGTTTCGGTTTCAGGAAATGCTCGATCGAAAATGAACCTTGCATCCCGTGGACCGTTTGCCCGTATTCTTTTCTTTTAACATCTGTACGAGAGCTATATCAATTGAAAAATCTTTCTCTTTTCCCATCTTTCAGTTTATTATTTCCTGAATCGAATTCATGGCGAAGTTGATACCGCTCCCTGTCAAGGAGGCCTCGGGCTTTGAGCAAAAGCAAGCGAAACACAGGAATCCTGGAGGTCAGCCGTCGTGCCTTTCTGAAGCAACTCGGTATCGGCACGGCAGCCATCGGTCTGCCCGGATTGTCCCTGGGAGCGGGATGCGGTTCAGAGGAATTCCATATGTCTCCGGGCGGGGAAGCCCTCCCGATCCTCCCTCCTCTGTACCCCATGTGCCAGAGAACGACCAATCCCGTGGCCGTTTACGATACCACGCCTGAATTCTCCTGGATGTTCCCGGGCGTGGGCGAGAACGGCTCCATGCAGGCCGCCTTTCAGATAAAGGTTGCATCCACCCGCTCGAACATCGATGCCGACATCGGTGATCTGTGGGACAGCGGCATGGTCCCGGACAAATCCATGGAAGCGGACTACGACGGCTCGCCGCTCCACAGAAACACGACCTGCTTCTGGAAGATCAGGACATGGAGCACGGACGGTTCCGTCAGTCCCTACTGTGATGTCCAGAGCTTTACCATGGACGATCAGCTTCTTGACATCTCGCCCAGGGGGGAGGTGGTCTCCAATCATGTGGACACCTACACCATCACCTACACGGTGGGAAGCACAGGGATTCGCGTTCAGGACGGGTTCGCCCTCTTCTGTCCATGGCTTCACGACACCTGGTGGTTTTACAGGGATCATTCCCATTACCGCTGGTCAACGTGGATGGGCAGCCTCCCGTGGAACCCCGGTTACGCCACCTTCTCCACTTCACGGCCGGGCGCCACGATCAGCGGGAGGGTCGTGGGGGTGCGCAGGGTGCTCGAGCTTACGGTGAACGGTGCGGACCTTGTTGAAGGGGACACCGTCACCATCACATGGAACAACGTACAGGCACCCAAGCTGGGTCGCCGGTACTTCTTCGCACTGGGCGCCAGGGGGGCGTCGGGCCGGTACGGCAGGTCCGAGATTGCCAGGTGTCCCTCCGTCAGAGTCGTTGGGGATGTTGCGGTGATGCTCCACGTGACCGCAGAGCCTTACCAGGAAATCGGCAAAGTGTTCAGGCTGAAGGTGTCCGCCATCGATGCCCATGGAAACCTGGATGTGAACTATCTGGGAACCGTGCGTTTTGCCTCCACAGACAAGCTGACCCACCTGCCTCCTGATTACACATTCACGCCGCTCGACCGGGGGACTCACTCGTTTCAGGTTTCCCTGAACAATGAAGGTTTGCACACGATTACCGCTGATGACGACACTATATCAGGAACGAGCAATGTGATCCGTGCCTGTTCGGCCATGCCTCGAGGGAGGATCTTCTTTGGTGACATTCATGCTCACACCTTTCTGAGTGACGACACGAAGTGGATCGATGACGATTATGTGTATGCCCGGGATGTGGCAGGACTGGATTTCGCGGCAACAAGCGATCACTCCGACAGGTTCGACTCTCCCGAGAACCCTCCTGCCGTGCTCCGTGAAGAGGATGTCACGACCTATTCAAGGAAATATCACAGGCCCCACCGCTTCGTGACATTTCCATCCTATGAGTGGACACGCGGGTTCGGCTACGGACACCTCAACCCCATCTTCAAGGAGGAGTCGGAATTTGTCATCTGCAACAATGCCT
>CAZSUQ010000627.1:0-3825 GCA_964609935.1 uncultured Thermodesulfobacteriota bacterium
GCCAGGTCCCTGGGCGTGGTGCTGGAAAGCATGGAAAAGGATACGGTCCTCATCGTGATGTCCGACCACGGTTTCCGGCCCTTCTACTGGGGTGTGAACCTGAACACATGGTTGCTGGAGAAGGGCTATATCAAGCTCCTCCGGCCCGAGGAGCAGGGAAAGCACAAGTTCTATGGAAACGTGGACTGGAGCCGGACAAAGGCCTATGCCCTCGGTCTGAACGGGTTGTACGTGAACCTCAAGGGGCGCGAGAAGAACGGTGTCGTATCCCCCTTTGAATACAACCCGCTGGTCGACCAGCTGGAAGCGGACCTGCTGGCCATGAAGGACCCGAGGAACGGCCGGAAAGCGGTGACCCTGGTGACCCGCCCGCGTCGTGACTTCCACGGCCCGTTCAAGAGCGACGGCCCGGACATCCTCGTGGGGTACAACTCCATGTACCGAAGCTCCTGGGAAAGCCCCCTGGGCGAATTCCCCAGGGAGGTCTTCGTGGACAACCTGGAGGCATGGAGCGGCGACCACTGTATCGACAACCGCCTCGTTCCCGGGATCCTGGTGACCAACCAGCGCATTACACTGGAGGAACCGGCGCTCTATGACCTGACCGTAGCCGTTCTGGACGAATTCGGTGTAAAGCCCCTTCCAAAGATGATCGGCAAGGATTGCCTGGCGCCACAGGCAGGGAAGAAGCATTCAGCGCTCGAAAAATCGACGAAGTAACTTGAAACGGCAGGATCTTGCGGGAGTCCCGCTCAAATGGATTGGAAACAAAAACAGAAGGGTAAAAGCCAATGTTCGGAAACAAGATCAAACTCGACAAGGAACTGTACAGGAAGGTGAAGACGTACGCGGACCTGGCGGGATACTCCTCGGTGGACGAGTTCGTGGCCCATGCTCTGGAAAAGGAGATTTCCCAGCTGGAAGAGGCGGATTCCGAGGAAGAGGTGAAGAAGAAGCTTCAGGGTCTCGGCTACATCTCCTAGGCTGTTCTATTCTTATGACGCTTCTATAGACCCAATGCGAATGGTTTGTACATGTACACGACCCTCTATACCCTGAACCGGATCCTCACTGGCGGCTTTGATCTGATCCTATGGCCGTTCCGTTTCCTGGGGCCCTTCTGGTCCCTGACGCTCCTTTCCCTGCTCACCGGCCTGTTCATGGTGTGGATCTTCGGCCGTGTTTCCGATCAGACGGCCATTGTTCGAATCCGGAACAAGATTCGCGGCAACCTCATCGCAGTACGGCTCTTTCAGAACGACATTCGCGTGTTTCTGTCCATACAGGGAAGGATCCTCAGGGATACGCTCACCTACATGCGGTATTCGCTCAAGCCCATGCTGATCCTCATGGGTCCCGTGATCTTCATCATCATTCAGCTCCACCTACACTACCACAGCCGTCCCCTCGGAAAGGATGCAAAGACCCTTGTGACTGTCCGATTCTTGGAGACCACACTCCCTGAAGACCCATCCAAGATCTCACTTCAGGTGCCGGACGGGATCACCCTTGAAACACCGGGTGTATGGGTCCCGTCGGAAAGGGAGATCTCCTGGAGGATTCGTGCGGACAGGGAGGGGACCCACAAGCTGGGTGTTCAATCCAAAGGGCACGAGGTGGAAAAGGAACTTCTGGTGGGATCCGGTTGGGGATCGGTATCACCGGCCCGTTTTGGAGAAAGATTCTTTGATCTGCTTCTCTATCCAAAGGAACCTCCCATCGATCCGGACTCCGGGATCGAATCCATCGAGGTGATCTATCCGAGACTGGATATTCGATTCCTTGGTGTGGGTGTAGACTGGCTGGTGGCCTTCTTTGTCCTTTCCATTGCATTCGGTTTTGCCACCAAGGGCTTTATGGGTGTTCAGGTATAACCCCATCCACACGAGCCGGCCCCGCAATCGTGAATGCCTCTCCTGTAATGCCTACTTCTTGATTGAAAAACTTTTTTTCATCTGGAATCACTCGTGAACGCATGTTCAAGCTTCTGTATCTGCCCCTCCGTGAGGGGTGATCCGTATTTTCGGATCATCTGGAAGGCATCGGTCTCGGTTTTGAAAAGGGTCCACACGGGCTTGCCGAACTCGTCCAGGGCTTCTCCATCCCAGTCTACATAGTGGAACTTCAGGGCCGTTTCATAGTCAGGTGGCACGGGAATGATCCCTGTGGCCTGTTCCAGACTCTCCGTCTCCCCGTTCCACTGAACCACCTTGATCTCTCCTGTTGCCCGATATTCATTCACGGCCTGGCTGCCGTGGCAGTCTTCACAGACCACGGCGTTCATTTCCACGGAGTGTGAATAATAGGGGGCAATGACCACAAAGGTGGCATCGTCTCCCTGCTCAATGCTTCCGTACTTGAGTGTCTGGATCGTCCCGGGGTGCACCTTCCCGTTCCGGTTGAGCAGAAACTTCCAGTCCTTGAACTGCCCGTAAGCGAACTTCCCTTTCCCGAGCACCTCGGAGTCGAAGTGGCAGTTGTAACAGGAGAGCACGGTCTGCGTGTGGCATGTGCTGCAGTCCACGGTCTCGAGGTGCAGTGTATGGTATTCGTTCTCGGACAGGGAATCGTGACAGTTCTCACAACGGGCTTCCATGGCGCCCGGGGCAAACATGGAGTCGTATTTCTCCCCGTCGCCGTGAATCTCGGTGAACACATGGCAGTCCGTGCAGCCCATCCCGGCATCCCTGTGTACATCGGATAGCTGGTGCTTGTTGATCTCAGCCGCCTGCCTGCCGTGGCACTTCAGGCAGACGTCGTCCTCCACCTCATGTCCGTTCGTCCCGTGGCAGTCCTTGCAATTGGGCTCCTTCCAGCCAGGCTGATCCGCCCTGTGGCACTCCTTGCAGCCCAGGTCGTCGTAGGGCACGCCGGTCAGGAGCTCGAACCCCCCGTTCTGTGCGCTGTACCAGGTTTCCATCCCCTGGCGGGTGGTGTGAAGGCTGTGGAAGATGTTGTTCACGGCCGGTGTGTGGCAGAACAGGCAGGAAGCGTCCACCCGGAATGCGTGGGCATGATCATGACAGCGCGAGCAGCGCACCCGGTAGTGCCCCTCCCCTGTCCCTGACTGGTTGTAGAAGCGGGTCCTCGTGTGACAGACCTCACAGACGCCGGAGCCGGGCTCCCGGTTATTCTCGCCTCCTTCCTCTGGTCCGAGCTCTGCATAGCTGTCATCGGCTCGACCCTCCAGGTTGTGGAGATCCACAGAAGAGAGTTCTCCGGGATCAACCAGGATCTCTTCCCGAATCAGGTACTGGTTCGTGGAGCCCATGGGGTAATGGCATGTCATACACGTGATGAAAAGAAGGCGTTTGCTTTCCTCGTCGGCTCCCAGCCGTTCCGGCGGGTGCTTCTCCTCACTGTGACAGTTGTCACACCAGGGCGAGACGCGATGTTCGTCGCCGGGCGTGGGCTTGGCCTCTTCATGACAGAAGGTGCACTCCTTGTAGATGAGCTTGTGCGAGGAGTCATTCCTCCAGGCAGTTGTTGGAATGCTGTGGCAGGCCGCACAGCCCTCCTGGGAAACGGGCGATGAGGCGGCTTCTTCCCCGCTCCCTCCGCAGGAAGTCAGGGCAAGGAACAGGGCGCAGGACAGGAGCAGCCTTCCATATTTCCCTTGCAGAGAGCCTTGTCTCATGGTTCTTCTTTCTCCAGTTTTGGGCATCCGTACCGCTTGTCCAATGCGGATCCTTTTGAAACGAGTCATCTCACGTTGGCTCCAGGATGTGGTGAGCCTGACGGGCGCCCAGGGCCTGCTGTGTCAGGGTCGGGTTGTACCCTGTGGAGGTCACGAAGGGGCCACCGTCCGCACAATAGAGGTTGTCC
>CAZSUQ010000628.1:0-3821 GCA_964609935.1 uncultured Thermodesulfobacteriota bacterium
TGAAACATGAGTGAAGCATCAAAATTGATCCAACCCACGGAATGCCCCTATTACCTCATTTCAAGGGCATCGCTTACAATAACCTCTGCCCTGAAGAGGGGATTCATTCTCGAGGGGGTGAAGCATCTCAAGCCCGCCTACCTCGGGGTCCTGTTGAGTCTCTGGAACGAGGACGGGTTGAAGGTGGTGGAGGTGGGGAGAAGAGCAGGCCTGGAGCCGTCCACCATGACCGGGTTGCTCGACCGTATGGAACGGGACGCTCTCCTCAAGCGTTCCGCATCCACTGAGGACAGGAGGGTTCAGCGCGTGCATCTCACCGAATACGGGCAGCAGATCCGGGGGCCTGCTCTCAGGGTTGTGGAAAAAACCCTTGCAAAGGTGTTTGAAGGTATCCAGAAGGGGGATCTTGACCGGACAAAGGAGGTTCTCAGAAGCGTACTGGGAAATGTACACGAAGAAGGTGAAGGATGATGGAATCGAAGAACGAAAGGATCGGGTTTGTCTGTGCGTACGCTCCGGTGGCGCTGATGGATGCGGCCGGTTTCGTGCCGTACCGTGTTCTGCCCATGGGGAACTGGCCTGATCAGGCCGGACGCCTGCTGCACGACAATCTCTGTCCGCACGTGAAGCTCGTACTTGACCGTGCCATGCAGGACGACATGCCCGATCTGTCGGGCATGGTTTTTGTGAACAGCTGTGATGCCATGAGGCGCATGGCGGATGCGTGGCGGCGGGTGAGACCCCGGGACCGGCTCGCCATGATCGACCTCCCGGTTACGAGGAGCACGGCATCTGTTTCCTTTTTTTCCGGGGAGCTTTCCAGGCTGAGGGATACGCTCTCGGAATGGGCGGAGCGAACCATCACGGAGGAGGATATCAACGAGAGTATCCAGCGGTACAACAAGCTCGCAGGTCTCCTCCAAGCCCTTGGTGAGCGATTTCGGCAGGGATCGGATGAAGAGGGCGGGGCGAAACTCCAGGCCCTTTACAACCAGGCTGTAACGGAACCGATCCTTCAAACCCTGGAAGGCCTGGAAGAGATGAACCGGACAGAGGTGCAAACCGGCACGGATGGTCACAAGGTGCCTGTGCTGCTCATGGGCAATGTCATGCCGGATCCCGAGGCTTTCTCGCTTCTGGAATCCTGCGGTGTCCGGATCGTGGAGGAGGACCTCTGTACCGGTTCCCGCATGTTCCATCCCATGGAGGTCAACGAAGACGGGAACGTTCTCCTGGACCTGGCCAGGGGAATCCTTTCAAGGCCGGTATGCGCGCGAACCTTTGATCCCGACCGACCCGGCGGCATGGCGGAAGACATCGCAGCCCGTGCCCGTGCCTGCGGCGCGCAGGGGGTCATTGCCCACACGGCAAAGTTCTGCGACCCCTACCTGGCGCGCATGCCATCACTCCGGGAGGCGTTGCGCGAGGCCGGGCTGCCCCTTCTGGTCCTGGAAGGCGATTGCACCCTTCGTTCCATCGGGCAGCATCGCACGAGAATCCAAGCCTTTGTGGAAATGCTGAGGTGAACCGTCATGATGCAGCAATACTTTACAGACCTTGTCAACGGGATCGAAACGAGCCTCAAGGAAGCACCGGAGCGTGTCAGCCCGCGGAAGCGGTACGCACTGGAGATTGCCAGGCTGGGGACACGGCTCTATTCAGGCGACAATCGTGTGGCCTGGTGCGGGGTTGCGGCTCCCTTTGATGTTCTGAACGCCATGGGCGTGACCTCGTGTTTTGTGGAGTTCATCGGCGCCATGCTTGCCTCCACCGGAGCCATCGGGCCCATGCTCGAGGAGGCGGAGCACGCCGGTTATGCCTCGGACACATGCGGGTACCACCGTTCCGTGATCGGTGCAGCGCGGAAGGGTCTGATGCCGGTCCCGGATTTTCTCATTGCCACCACGTGTCCCTGCAGCGGTGGCCTGGCAACCATCGAGAACCTGAGCCGTTTCTTCCAGAAAGATCTCTTTGTTCTCCAGATCCCGCAGGATGACTCGGATAAGAACGTGCAGTATCTGGCGGAACAGATCAAAGACATGGTTGCGTTTGTAGAGGACCACACAGGGGAAACACTGGACCCGGAACGCCTGGGCAGGGCGATTGAAAACACGAACAGGGCAAGGGAGATCATGGAGGATGCCTACCGGTTTGCCCGGACAGTCCCTTCCCCTGCAAACGGCCGTGACCTCAGCAACTTCGGGGTTGTCATGGCGCTGTTTCTCGGAACCGAGGCGGCGGTTGAGGTGGCCGAGGCCTACCTGGAGGCGTATCGCGAGAAGGTCCGTGAAGGCACCGCCGGGGTGGCTGGAGAACGGACACGGTTGATGTGGATTCAGAACCGGATCCAGTTCAAACAGCCCCTGGTGCAGATGCTGGAGGAGGAATACAAGACCTCTGTTGTCATCGATGAGTTGAACGACATCACATGGGATCCCATAGATCCGGACGATCCCTTCACAGGCCTGGCACGACGGGCCATCTCCATTCCTTTAAACGGAGACGTGGACCGACGCGTCAGGCACCTGAAAAAGCTGGCCGGGGACTACCGGATCCACGGCGCCATCAATCCGTGCCACTGGGGGTGCAGGCAGGGGACCGGGGCCAGGGGGTTGATCCAGGAGGGGTTGAAGGAGATCGGCGTGCCCGTTCTCAACATGGAGGTGGACTGCGTGGATTCCAGGAATTTCGCGGAAGGACAGTTGAAGACCCGGCTTCAGGCATTCCTTGAGATGGTTCAGAGCCAGACGTCCCCCTGGAACTGACGGAGGATGGGCCATGAAGATCCTGGTGAGCGGATCCTGCGGCCTGGTGGGATCGGCCCTTGTCCCATATCTCCGGGCAGATGGGCACCAGGTCTTGAGGCTCGTAAGAAGGCCCCTGCAGAAGGACGATGAGGAGATCTACTGGGACCCGGTGGCCGGGACCCTGGAGATCGATTCCCTTGAAGGCCTGGATGTGGTGGTGAGCCTGGCAGGTGAGAACATCGGCAAGGGCAGATGGACGGAAGAGAAAAAGAGGAGGATCCTGGAGAGCAGGATCAAAGGCACACGTCTTCTCTCGGAAACACTTTCCAGGCTGGCCTCTCCGCCCAGGGTTCTTGTTTGCGCCTCCGCCATTGGATATTACGGCGACACCCAGGGGCGGAGCGTGTCAGAGGAGGATGGACCGGGTGCGCTGTTCGTTTCCCGGGTGTGCCGAGAACTGGAGGCCTCTGTTCAAGATGCGGCAGCCTCTGGAATCCGTGTCGTCTATCTTCGAATCGGGGTCGTGCTCTCCACGGCAGGCGGCGCGCTTGCCAGGATGCTTATACCCTTCAAGCTCGGCATGGGCGGAAAGCTGGGAAGCGGGAAACAGTACCTCAGCTGGGTGGCCCTGGAGGACCTGACGGGCATCATTGCCCATGCAATCCGGGAAGAGAAGATCCGGGGGCCGGCCAATGCGGTCGCGCCTCACCCCGTGACAAACCTCGAGTTCACGAAAACCCTTGGCAAGGTTCTTGGTCGGCCCACCCTGTGCCCCATGCCGACCCCGGCCGTTCGCATGCTTTTCGGCCAGATGGGAGAGGAACTGCTCCTTGCAGGATCCCGTGTGGAACCGAGGAGGCTGGGGGAAACCGGTTACACGTTTCGATTCCCGCACCTCGAACAGGCCCTCAGGCACCTCATGGGAAAAAGGGAATCCTCTCTGTAACGGGAAGGGGACATCCGGGAACCGAGCCTTCAGAACGAAAAAAGGGAGCCGGAACAAGGCTCCCTCTTCCCTGTATGTAAACTCCCCTTTCAGGGGGAGATTGCTCAGAACCAGTACGTCTGACGGGA
>CAZSUQ010000629.1:0-3818 GCA_964609935.1 uncultured Thermodesulfobacteriota bacterium
AAGATGTCCACCACGTCCCCTCGAACCCTGAAGGTCCCCCGGTAGAAGTCCTCATCGCTTCGGACGTAATGAACCTCCACCAGACGATCCAGGAGCTGCTCCCTGCTCATGGAGTGCCCCGGTTCCAGGAACAGGAGCATGCGCCGGTAGTTTTCCGGGGATCCGATCCCGTAGATGCAGGAGACACTGGCCACGATGATCACGTCCCTCCGCTCGAACAGGGAGCGCGTGGCCGAATGCCGCATCTTGTCGATCTCTTCGTTGATGGAAGCATCCTTTTCGATGTAGGTGTCCGATGCGGGCATGTACGCTTCGGGCTGGTAGTAATCGTAATAGCTTACAAAGTACTCCACTGCGCTGCGGGGAAACAGGTCTCGAAACTCGGTATAAAGCTGGGCCGCCAGGGTCTTGTTCGGTGCAATGATCAGACTGGGCCTGTTCAGCTTCTCGATCACATTGGCCACGGTGAAGGTCTTGCCCGAGCCGGTGACACCCAGAAGCACCTGATGCTTGTCTCCTCTCAGGGCCCCTTCCACCAGTTCGGCGATGGCATCCTGCTGATCACCCTTTGGCTCAAACTCGCTGACAAGTTCGAATCGGTCCACTTCGGTCTGATTTCCTCGTCCTGTGAACGATCGTTTTGGAATGGGATTCGACGGGATCCGGCGAAGGAGAAGTGCTCATATACAAGGCGGACGGAGGACCGGGTCGCGGAGGCGTACGGCTTGTACGTCGCAGCGAAACGGACTGAGCCCAACGCTGTAGATGGATGATTCTCCCTTGCCGGATTACCCTGTGCGCTTCCAGCGTGTCCCCTGAGGCGTATCTTCCAGGACGATCCCCGCGCCGGTCAATTCGTCTCGAATCCTGTCCGCTTCGGCCCAATCCTTTGACTTCCTGGCCGCCTCTCTCTGGCGAATCATCTCATCGATTTGCTCCTCGGACAGACCGCTCTCAGCCTGGCCCTTGGGCGGTGCTTTCCGGAACCATTTCATCGGTTCTTCGTTGAAGATCCCGAAGACCCTTCCCGCCTCTTTCATCTGCCGCCGAAACAGGCGCAACGCCTCCTGGTCCTTGCCGGCATGCTTGTCCGGACCGTCATCGATCCACCGGTTGACCTCGGTGGCGGCGCGGAACAGCTCCCCAACGGCTTCCGCGGTATTGAAATCGTCATCCATCTCCTGCTGGAACCGCAGGGAAAAGGCCGCCAGCGTCTTGAACGTCTCCGAGTCCATCCCGTTCCGCCCGCCCGCCTCCGGGTCGAGCCATCGATCCGGTGAGGGCGGCCCCTGCTCCAGGTGCCCGGCATCACCTTCCTCCTCCTTGCCGCAGATCTCTTCGATACGGAGAAGGGTGTTGTAGAAATAGTCCAGGTTCTTCCTTGCCTCCACCAGGACCACATCGGAAAAATCCACGGGCGTCCGGTAGTGATGGGAAAGAAAGAACATGCGCACGGTTTCCGCATCGAATCTCTGGAGGGCATCCTGGATGGTGATGTAATTCCCCAGGGACTTGGCCATCTTCTCCTTGTTCACGGTGAGCAGCCCGTTGTGCACCCAGCATTGGCAAAAGGGCTTGCCCGTGGCCGCTTCGCTCTGGGCGATTTCGTTCTCATGGTGGGGAAAAACCAGGTCCACGCCCCCTCCGTGAATGTCCAGGGTTTCCCCCAGATACTTCCGGCTCATGGCGGAACACTCGATGTGCCATCCCGGCCTTCCCTCTCCCCACGGGCTGGCCCAGGCAGGCTCTCCGGGCTTGGAGGCCTTCCATAGAGCGAAGTCCATAGGATTCCTCTTGGCTTCGTCAACCTCCACACGGGCCCCTGCCATCAACTCATCGGCCTTCCTTCTGGAGAGCTTCCCGTAATCCCTGCACTTCTCAACAGCGAAGTAAACGCTCCCTTCCGACTCGTATGCAAACCCCTTGTCCATCAAGCCCTGGATGATTTCCTGCATCTCGGGAATCGTTTCGGTGGCCCTGGGCTCATGGTCCGGCTCGAGCACGCCCAGGGCCTTCATGTCCTCCCTGAAGGCATCCTCGTAACGCCGAGCGATTTCCTGCCATGGGACGCCCTCCTCCTGGGCACGTTTGATGATCTTGTCGTCCACGTCGGTGATGTTCCTGACATAGGTCAGGTTGTATCCGCGGAACCGGAGGTACCGGACGATGACATCGAACACCACTTCTTTTCTGGCGTGTCCCACATGACTCAGGTCATAGACCGTGGGGCCGCAAACGTACATCCGGATATCCCCTTTGACCTGAGGAACCAGGGGAGCCTTGTTTTTCGTCAGCGTATTGTACAGGGTCAGTTCAGCGGTCTTCATGCATCTGCTCCTTGTCGTTCGCCCGAATACTCCATGGTTACAACACTCGCAGGGGAAGGCTTCAAGGAAGAGGAGGGCCAGGTCCTGCTCCGTTTCTTGATTTTATGTTCAAAATGGACAGAAGGTAAAGCGGCCGAGTCAATGGAGGGGGAAGAAAGAAGGGAGGGAGTATTCTCCTTGAGAAAAGCCACCCTCCGGGTTGGATGTTTGCTCTAGAAGGCTGTAAGGCTTGCTCCCCTGCCCTTTTTGTGACAAGGGATCCGTCTTTGTCAAAGGCCGATGCCCGGGACCTAAACAAGCGAGTGTTGCTGTGATCCCTGGCAAGCCTGGTAAATCGAATCAGGCTTCTTACGGTTGATGAATCTGCAGGGTGGCAACAGGAAGAAGATTCTTCTGTGAAATGGATTCGAAGTCGGTCAGGAGGTCAAGATGTGGACCATTTCTTTGCGAGTTGTTTCTTCCTTCTGTTTCTTGACGATGGAAATTTCCTTGATCAGAAGATTCTCTACGGTGTCCAGTATCCTTTTCTCTCCAAAGGAGAGCTCTTTCGTTTTCTTCAGGCGGAACAGGATGCGCAGGACCTCTGCGATTTCAAAGACCGAACCTGTTTTGATCTTTTCGTTGTATTGCCGTTGTCGCCGATTCCATGTCTGGTTGTTGTCTTTTGGCGGATCCTTGACCTTGAGGATGTTATAGATTTTATTGACTTCCCTTTTCGAGATCACCTGCCGGAGTCCAACGGAATGCACATTACCCTTCGGGATCATGATCATCGCGCCGTTGTGGATGATGCGCATCACATAAAATGTCTGAGAATTTCCGGAAATGACCTTCTTTTCGATGGCTTCGATAACGCCTACACCATGTGCCGGGTATACTGCTTTATCCCCAACCTTGAAATGGACATTGTTCGTGAGTTGATTCATGTCCCCCCTCCAGTAATCCAGTAATTACGGCTGTGTGGTCATAAGGCCCAAAAGCCGGGCAAGGTCCTTTTCGGTTCAACGTAGTACGGCTTTCTGGCGCCGGCTTGTAGGAACCGTTTCACACATCCCTTACCCGAACCGTAATCCCAGCCTTCCTATCACCCCCCTCCCGGTGTTTATAAGCCTCTGTGTGGCAACCGTTTTTCTGTTCATACCAGTCGGCTGAAATCAAATAACATGAGTGAATGGTAGCATCCCTTCGAATCCTCGTCAACAGATAGGGCTTCTTATCCTTGAAAACATTGGCCATAAAAAGGATCGCATGAATGTTGATTCATTATTCATTGCGTGCACGAAGAGCGAAGAGACCTTTGTCATACGATGGGTTGATGCGGTTGTTCCGAGTGGATGAACTCCCTGCCTTTGAACCTCGGACTCCTTGAAGGCTTTCTTCTCGGACCGATGGCAAGAAAGGCCTCAAACACCGACATTCTTGCCCTGGAGGAACCATCTGGATGCTGTAGTAATAGAAAAACAGCAGGGAAAATATACCATATATTGTATC
>CAZSUQ010000630.1:0-3808 GCA_964609935.1 uncultured Thermodesulfobacteriota bacterium
CGCTTGCGGTGGGGCTGTCTCAGGAGGTGATGCTCGAGAGGGACACGAACATAAAGACCCGTGTGCCCACCTGGTCCGTGGAGGCCACGGGGTATGTGGGTTCGGAAAAACTGAGATCAATGAACAAGCCGGTGAAACAGCTCGTGAGGATGTTCGTCAATGATTACCTGGCGGCAAACCCCATCAACGAGACGAAGACCACCCTGACCACCCATGTGTTCTCAGGACCGGGAGGCGTGTTCAAGATCCTGGGCAACCTCACCGGAGGGGAAAAGCTGAACATCCGGGAGGAGAGGAACGGCTGGTTCCGGATCTCCACGGATGCCATCCCCCATGGATGGGTTCCCAAAACGTTTACCGAGAAGGCGGAAGGAACAGACCCTGTTGTCCCGATGAAGGCGCCCGAACGGGTAACGAAAAAGGGCGTTCAGGACAGTCCGATCCATGAAGCAACGCTGACGCAGCCCACCCACGTATATTCCGGGCCCGGAACCCCCTTCGACCTGCTCGGCATTCTGCCTCGAGGGCACAAGCTCGATCTGTTCGAGGAAAGGAACGGCTGGTACCGGATCGCGAACGGCGGCATGCCCTACGGATGGGTGCACCGTTCAACCCTGGGCATGAACCCCGGCCTTTAAACAGCCAGTCATGCCTCATTTATGTGAAGGGGCTTGGCTCCCTGGTAGGGCGTTTCCTTGTAGAGAAGGGCCACGATCTCGGTTCGATGGCCCGGCTTGATGTTGATGATCAGGCTGTCCACCTGTGAGCGGGCGATGTAGAGTCCCCTTCCGTGGGTGTCGAAGACCCCCACGGGAAGCCCTTCGCTGTCTGTTGTTGCCTGTCTCGAGAGCCAGTAGAGAACCTCTTTCTTCTTCAGCTTGCCAAAGGGGTCTGCAACGGACAGGCCCACCTTTTCCCCGTCCCTTGCCCAGCAGAGTTCGACAGCCTCTTGTTCCGAAAGGGTGAAGGATCGGTCCCACTCCTCCTTCTTGTCTCCGTCCTCGTTCCTGGCACCGTAGAACACGGCGTTGGTGAGCAGCTCATTCACGACCATCCTGATCTTCCCTGCTGTCTCCGCATCTTCACAGGCCGCGGCAATCTTCTCTGTGTACTCTTCAATCTGGTCGGGCTTCTGTATCTTTTGTGCGTGGATCGTGGTCCCGGGCTGCAGGTGGCGATCGAGGCCGAAGAAGTCCTCGTCCAGGACACTCCGGACCACCCTCTCAACGTCATCCAGCTTGAAGGAGGCGCCTTTTGGAATGATGTTGCCCACTTCGCGTTCAAGGGCCATCTGAAAATAATCTTCCACCTCGTAGGAGGTGATCAGTACCCGTTTGGTGCCCGGGTATTTCTGCTGCACGTTTTCGAGCAACTCGATCCCGTTCATCCGGGGCATCCCGATGTCCGAGAGAACGAGATCAAAGGATTCCTTCTCCATCAACTCAAGGGCTTCCACGCCATCCCCTGCCAGGCTTACCTCGAATCCCTGAGATTGAAGAAACGCCTCGAGCAGCTGCCGCACCGCCATCTCGTCGTCAACGACCAAGAGCCTTGAGGCCATATGTTTCTCCCTTATGGTTCGGGGACTTGCCTGTGACTATAGGGGAAGACGCAACCATGGGTCAAGAAGGTATTTTCCACGATTGACAGACAGGGATTTTCGGCCTGGCTGCTACTCCCGGCACGGGTCGGAACCCACAATATATAGTTACGAAGATTGAAAAGCCTTCCTATTCTGTACTCATGGATTCTTCCATGGTTGTTTTCACAATATCTTGTATATTTTTTCCCTTGACCACAATATGCACATTCTATATACTTTACAGATTTGCTGGGCTTCATTCTATTGAACATAAAAGACGAATCTTATTATATTTCAACAGGTTTGCAGCGGTTTTCTTCCCAGCAGGGAAGAAACGGCCCTTTTTTCAAATACCTTCAGAGGAATCACAACAAGGAGGAACTACATGAGGATCATTGCCGTCGCCAACCAAAAAGGTGGATGCGGAAAGACGACCACAGCCATCAACCTCTCGGCCTCCCTTTCCTTGAAGGGAAAGAGGGTCCTCCTGATCGACTGCGATCCGCAAGCGCACGCCACCCTTGGCCTGAGCAAGAACCCTTCCGTAATCGAGCAGGGCCTCTACCATGCCCTCACGCTCCAGGCGCACGGGGGGAAGAGTATCGACGACATCCTCATGCCGATCAAGGACGGCTTCGACCTGGCGCCCTCGAGCGTGGTGCTCAGCGCCCTGGAGCAGGAACTGGCCGGGATCGAAGGAAGGGAGACCCGCATCCTTCAGGCGGTCCGGGCCATCCGGAAGCCCTATGATTACATCGTGATGGACTGCCCGCCCAGCATCGGGCTGCTCAGCATGAACGCACTTCGTGCATGCGAAGAGGTGATCATCCCCATCGATATGAGCCTCTTCTCCCTTCGAGGCGTGGCCAAGCTCACCGAGATCCTCCTGCTGTTCAAAGACAAGGTGGGACACGACATCAAGCCTCGTGCCCTGGTCACCATGTTCGACGTCAGGACCCGCTATTCCAAACAGGTACTGCAAAAGGTCAAAGAGACCTTCGGAAGCAACGTGTTCGAATCCGTGATTCGTTACAACATCCGGCTGAGGGAAACGGTTGATTACGGAATGCCCATCGGGGACTATGACAAGCATTCCATCGGCTTCAAGGACTACCTGAACCTCGCGGAAGAGGTCATCCGGTTCGAAACCGCCGGGCTCCATGCGCAAACCGGAGCGACCACTGCAGAGGCGTTGCTCTCCCACTCGGAGCACTACATGGATACCGTGGCCCAGGCTACCGAGGACGGTCTCGTTGTGGAGGACGAGGCGGATACCTTGAACGCGTCATCGCTTGAAGGCGAGTTCGGTCACGACGAAGAGGATGAGGAACCGACCTACGCATCCGAAGACTCCGTCCATTCCGAGGCAGCGGCAGAGCCCCACGCTCCCCATACAGTGCACAGGATGTATCAGGAAGAAAGCGACGAGGATTCGGATTGGTAGTTGGAAAGAAGGCTACCCATCTTTTGGCAAGCCCTTCCTTCCCAGGACCCTTCTTTCGTTCAGAAGGAACCCTCTGGTGAAGATTCCCAGGATCTGGTAAAAGGCCAGACGACTCGTCTGGAAGAGCCGGTCGCAAAAACGGTTCGTCCAGGGGAAGAAGTGGCGTTCAAAGAAAGCCGCTTGCGCATTCCCCACCTCGGAAACATCTTCGGCCCGCCCGGCTTCCGCAGCCTTCTGCTCCATGAGACAAAGAAAGGAAAGAAACTCCATTTCAAAAACGATATGGTCCGGCGGTTCGGCGTCCGTCGTCTCCGGGCGGATCCGGAACCGCTCATAATAAGATGTAGCCTCAAGTGCGGCCTTTCCTAACACGCAGCCTTCAGAGTAGAACGACGCATGAGGAGGGGCAGCGACACCTCCGGGTGCGTTGACGAACAGACGTACGTACTCCTGCTGGAATACCTCCAGGCCGTGACGGTAGGATTCCTTTTCCAGGAGATCCAGTTCTTTGGCGATGTTGACCTTCGGGTTTCCGCCCACGAGGAACCCGGGATGTTTCAGCAGGAGCCGGTCCAGTGTCCCGCTCACGCGTTCCCAGGTCGGCGGCTGGTAGAGGGCGGCGATCCGTCTGTACAGATCGCCTCTTGTTCCTGGAGGAAACTCGATAACTCCCCCGGGTTCCGCCATCGGCACTGTTTTATCCATGGTTCTGCAGCCGGACATGAAGCGGGTTACCTTTCAAAGATTCCGGTTAAGGACTTGGATGCTTCCGCACGAAGGAT
>CAZSUQ010000631.1:0-3805 GCA_964609935.1 uncultured Thermodesulfobacteriota bacterium
GACCTGAACTGTGCCGTTTCACTCAACTTCGTTATCTACAATGACTACGCCGGAGTTCCTGACGGTTCGCCGGACGGAGGCCGGGGAGGCGGAGGGAATCCTCCCGTGTGGAGCCTGTCTGTGGCTCCCTCGGACACCCAGGTTACGCTCGGTACCGGGACAGGGGGCTGGCTGAGCAACGTAACCCTGGATCTGGACACCCCGGTTAGCCTCCAACCCGGCACCTACTGGCTCGCCTTCTTTCCCACCCTTTCCTTCGGCACCTGCGGCTGCCAGTCCGGCAGACATCCCTCGGACACCACGAACGGCTACGCGGCCCAGGTGATCAACCCCGGAGGAGGTTTCGGCCTTCCAGGTTCCTGGACATCCGTGCAGGATGCATCTACCTGGGGTCTGGCACAACAGGACCTTGCCTTCCGCCTGGACGGATCCGAGTGCATAGACGATGACAGCGATGGGTACGGAGATCCTGCCAATCCCCACTGTGATTACACGGATCTTGACTGCGACGATTCCAATCCCGGGATTCATCCCGGGGCAGCCGAAGTCTGCGATGGAGCGGACAACAACTGTGTAGACGGGGTTGATGAAGAACCTTTTGCGTCCGATGATTGCGATGACGGGGAGTGGTGTAACGGCAGCGAGAGTTGCGCAGGGGGGACCTGCCAGGCAGGGACGCCCCAGGGTTGTGAAGACGGTGTGGGATGCACGGCAGATTCATGCAACGAAGCGACCGATACCTGTGTTCACACTCCGAATGACGCCCTGTGCGACGATGCCCTGTGGTGCAGCGGAGTTGAGACCTGTGACCCCGCGCTGGACTGTCAGGCCGGAACCCCTGTGGATTGCAGCGACGGGACAGCATGCACCGACGACTCCTGTAACGAGGGCACGGACTCCTGCGACAATGTTCCGAATGACCTCATCTGTGACGACTCACTCTTTTGCATTGGAGTCGATACCTGTGATCCCGTCCTGGATTGTCAGGCCGGCAGCCCTATGGACTGCAGCGACGCGACCGCGTGTACCGATGATTCCTGCAATGAAGGTTCCGACCTCTGCGAGAACGTATGTAACGCTGCTGATCACGAGGATCCGTGCTGCGACGATCCTGCCTGTACCGGTGCATTCGTCTGCTATGAACCTGGCACGGCCTTGAAGAGGTATTTCAACATCGACTGGGCCAGAGCACTCTGGAACTGGACCACAACCGGCAAGACACGTTTCGGCCAGGATGTAACGGCCGGCTCCCTGCCCACGGACATGACCGACGCTGCCAAGGTGAGCCACTACGACCCGGGAGACATATTGAGCCAGGAGTACCGGAACTATCGGCCTGGAGAGTACACCAACCTGAACGACTGGAAGGATACGACATCCGCAGAACTCGTTGCCTACAACCTGCTTGGAGAGGCTTCCGGCACAGGAAATGCCGTCTTTTGGGGGGAGGACGTGAATGTGCTGGCCGTTCATATGCCAACGCTCGAGCCTGGCTATGACGATTTGCCGGAGACGGAAACCCCAACCTGGTTTGCCCAGACGGCCGAGGTGAACGGGAACGACACGCCTACCTGGTGGTGTGAAGCACAGGAGAATGCCATCGATAAAGATTTTGATACTCCCTTTGAGGGGGGAAGCTTTTCTGATCTCGTGGAGTACGACATAGAAGTGGGTGGCATCAGACCGGATGGCAGAGTGGATTTATGGATTGCCGGTTTTGTGACGAGCGATCTGGCCGGGATGGTTCAGGGAACCGCAACGTATTCAATCCTGGAAGGCGCTGTGAGGCCGTACGCCCTGTCGGATGAAGATGGAGATGGTTACTTAGCAGGACTTGAATCTGAAGTCCCTTCCGGAGCATGGGATTGTGATGACGATGATTCGGATGATTCACCCCTCTGTGAAAGCTGTTCCTGCGGGGAGGCTTCATGCGCGTCCTGTGCGCGATGTATCTTTACAGGTGCACAGGAGTTCCAGGGGGATGGGATTGACTCCAACTGCAATGAGCAGGACGACTGTTTCATTGCCACGGCCTCTTTTGGCACCCACATGGAGGGTAAGGTTGCGGTTCTAAGAGACTTTCGGGACCGCCTGCTGCTGAAGAGCCATCTTGGGCATACCCTTGTGGAGACCTATTACCGTTACAGCCCTCAACTCGCGCAATATCTCGTGTCTCATGAGAGCCTCAGAGGCGTCGTCGCCACACTCCTTCTTCCATTCGTAGGGGCAAGCTGGCTGATCACTCCCACACCCCCATCAGCCGGTGAACAAGAGGTGGGGGTGAACGCACAAGGTTACGTCACGGACATGACACCCGGATCGGAAACAGAGGATTCTCCCCGGGATTCACTCCCCAGCGGGTCAGGAAGCAGCTGGAATTTAAGCAGGTTTGTAGCAGATCCGTCTCTATGACAGTGCAGGGAATGAGGCGGGAGGGAGTCCTCTTTCAATCGTGAACCAGGGCGATCTTGATGGCCCTGCTCTCCCCTTTCCTGAAAAAGGTCTCGATGGCTTCCCGGTAGTCATCCACGGGGTAGGTGTGGGTGATGAATCCGGTGAAGTCCAGCGCTCCTTCCCGGTAGAGGGCGAGGGCCACCTCAAAGGAGCTCATCTCATTGCCGCGGAACCTCTCCATCCCGTGCGAGTCCACCCCGATCAGGTCCACCTCCTGAAACCAGACCGGTGAATAGTCGAGCCGCCCGGGGGAGAAATTCACGCCCACAACCACCACGGTCCCCTGTGCCCGGGTCCAGCGAAGCGCATCCTGTATGCTCCGGTCGCTTCCCACGGAATCGTAGATCACGTCGAATCCGCCCACCACGGTCTCGTTCTTCAGGGGTGCCTTGAAGTGCCTCCCTCCCGTGATCTCCGCCACCCTTCTGTACAGGTCCTTCTCCTTCAGGATCCCCTCTGCACCGAGCCTCATTGCGATATCCGCCTGATGGGGGTACCTGGAGACGGCGTACACGCGGGCACCGGGGCTCACGGCCTTGATCACCCCGATCAGGTTGAGCCCGATGGCCCCTGTGCCGATGACCAGGACCTTTTCACCCTCCTCGGGCAGCCTTCGAAGCACGGCCCGCACCGACACCGCTGTGGGCTCCATGAGGATTGCGTCCCTGTCCGGCATGTCCCTGTCGATCCTGATCAGCTGTGTCTTGTGCGCCACCATGAAGGGCGAGAACCCTCCACCCTGGTTCCTGGGAATCCCCTCTTCCCCAGGGTCCTCGCAAAGGAGGTAGTTCCCCTTTGCGCACTGCCGGCACATGGGCTCGGTCTCCTTCTGAAAACAGCTTGGCCAGTCGATCTTGAGAATCACCTTGTCGCCGGGGGAAAACTCCTGAGCCCCTTCACCTGTCTCCACGATCTCGCCCACGGTTTCGTGACCCAGAAACTTCCTGGAAACAGGAGGGACCGCCGCAGGGGCCACCCTGGGATCGATCTCCATGAACAGGAAATGCACGTCCGTGCCGCACAGCCCGCACATCCGGTTCCTCACCTTGACCCAGTTCGGGCCCGGTATCTCCGGCTCGGGAACCTCTCCGTACCGCACCGGGGAAAGGGGCGACAGGGGCGCCTTCTTCCAGAACAGGGACAACCCCTTGACCAGCGCGATCCTCAGGGTGTCGGCGTCAAAGTACAGGGCCTTCATGGGAGGGCTCCTTCGTTGGGGAGGAGGGACCCTTTTCCGTGGCTTGGTTTCCGCTCAAAAGGGGAGCTCTGTGCTCCCCTTTCTCTTCAGGTAGGTCCGGGTAAGTTCCCTGGTCAGGTATTCAAACGCACTGTCCACGTCATCACAGAAGCG
>CAZSUQ010000632.1:0-3805 GCA_964609935.1 uncultured Thermodesulfobacteriota bacterium
TGAGTCAGCGGACATCAAGGAATACCTGCTGTCCACCTACACAGCTTGATGGATGAGACATGGCGATCAAATACATCCGGACCACAAAAGAAAGGGCGGCCAGGGGGCTGGTGAAGCAGGTTTACAGGCAGGTGAAAGGGGACTTCGGTGCCGTTGTGGAGCCCTTTGCCCTGCATGCCCCGCTGCCCGGGCTGCTTGCGGGTGCATGGTGCGCCTGCCGCGAGTCGCTTCTTGCCGGTGGTGTGCGTCGAGCGCTGAAAGAGGCTGTGGCCACCGCCGTATCGAGAATCAACCGGTGTCCCTACTGTGTGGATGCACACTCGATTATGCTGATTGCCGGCGGCGATGCGGGCATCCCGGGAGCAATAGGAGAGGAGAGCCATGGCCGGATAGAGGACCCCGAGATCCGGTCTGCGGTTGAATGGGCCTTGGCCACGCGGTCACCCGATGCCGAGATCTTGCGATCTCCCCCTTTTTCCGAAGGGGACAGGCCTGAAATCATCGGGACAGCCGTGCTCTTCCACTACATCAACCGGATGGTCAGCGTGATGCTCACCGAGACCCCCCTCCCATCCAACATGGGCCTGTTGAAAGGGATGCTCAAGCGCGTGGCAGGCCTGATGTTCTCCCGTGCGATGCACAGGCCCAAGGAACCGGGGTTGTCCCTGTCGTTCCTGCCAGAGGCAGAGGTTCCTGAGGACATGGCCTGGGCCGGAGCCAGCCCAGTCGTTTCGGGCGCCTTTTCGCGCTGGGATGCGGCCGTTCAAGCCGCGGGGGAGGAACTCCTCGCTGCCGATGTGCGTGACTGCCTGCAGGAGCGAATCAACCAGTGGAACGGGGAGGACCCGGGGCTCGGCCGGGCATGGGTGGATGCCCCGGCCGAACCCTTTGACAAGGCTTCCGCTTCAGCGGTTCAACTCGGCCTCCTCACTGCGCTCGCCCCGTACCAGGTGGACGACGGGCTCGTCAAGGCTTTTATCTCGCACCACCCCGGGGATGAAAGGCTCGTGGGCCTGCTGGCGTGGTCCAGCTATATGGCCGCACGAAGGATCAGCACCTGGCTCCAGACCTGAGGCCTAAACTACATTGTTCATGTCTTTGCCTCGCGAAAGAGACATATGCAATAGGTCTAGCGGGCCGGACATTCGCACAATTCTCCACTGGATGTTCGTCCGGACCTCAAGTCACCCTGATTCTCCCCCATTGCTCACCCATCCGACCAGAAGTTCTTGGCCAGGGCTCTTCGCTTTTTCCACATCTCACCCTTTTGCACGAAATCAACCACGCCTTTGCCCTGGTCGGCGTCCGCAACCGCCCAGAACCCGTTGACGGCACCGCTCAGCCCGCCGGACAGGATTTCAAAGCCCTGGGCGGTGTACAGGTCTGTTTCACAGCCGCGATTGATGATGATCTTGAGCTGGCGGCAGGCCTGCTGATTCTTGCTTCGCAGCACCTCCAGCAATGCCTCCACCTCATCGTACAACTTGTCGTTCGGCACGACCCGGTTCCAGAGCCCCCAGTCCACGGCACGCTGGGCCGGCAGGAGGGCCCCGATGATGTTGATCTCCTTTGTTCTGCGCTTGCCGATATACCTGGCCATGCGGCTTGTCCCGCCCCAGCCGGGCGTGATCCCGCTGTCCACCTCGGGCATGCCCCATATGGCCCGTTCCGTGGCAATGACGAAGTCGCAGGCCATGGTAATCTCCAGGCCGCCTCCCACGGAATACCCGTCCACTGCACAGATGGTCATCTTGTCCAGTTCTTCCATGGAGTTGGCCATGTCCTGGTAGACGCGCGCACGACGCACGACACCGTTGGCCCCCATGGTGCTGTTTCCGTGTTCGTCATTCCCCCACATCACCATCTCCGTGATATCGTCACCCACGCAGAAGTTGTCGCCTGCTCCGTCGATGACGACGAATTTGATGTCCGTGGATTTCTTGATGGTCTGGATTGCCTCGGCCAGCATGTCCGAGAGCTCGATACTCAGTGCATTGAGGCTCTTCGGGCGGTTCAGTGTGATCCGTGCGGTGTCTCCCTCCATAACGAGCAGCAGGGGTTTTTCAGCCATTTTCCTCTCCTTTCGTTCTCGCCTCATTTGACTTGTTATTTGCAATCATTTTCACAGCCTACACGATTCACTTGCTATTTGCAAGCTAATTGTTTATAATTTTTTGAGTACACAAAAGAGGGGCTCCTCACATGAAACGAGAATCGGACATCAGGGCATGCTCTGTTGCCCGGACACTGATGATCCTGGGTGATCGGTGGACCTTCCTGATCCTCCGCGAGGCCTTCTTCGGCATCCGCTACTACGACGGGTTCCAGTCCAACCTCGGGATCGCCACGAACGTCCTTTCCCACCGGCTGAGAGTCCTGGTGGAAAACGGGATCATGGAGCGGCGGAAAGACAGGAAGGATGCCAGGCGCGTGTGGTACGGCCTCACCCGGAAAGGGCTGGAGCTGTACTCCATCACACTGGCCTTCCTTGAGTGGGGAGACCGGTGGCTTGCCGGGGACGAGGGGCCCCCGCTGCTGCTCTACCACGAAACATGCGGACACCGCCTGAAGTCCGTCATGTGCTGTACCCACTGCGGAGAACCCGTGGATGTCCGTGACGTCCGCTACGAAGACGGCCCGGGAATGGCCGCACTCAAGGGACCCGGGAAAAGGAAGAAGAGGTCAACGGGCAGGTAGATGAGAATCGCATGTCACAGGATTTCCCCTCCTCATCCAAAACGTGACTGAGCCCAGCTCGCGATGTTGTCCGCGATCTCCGCTGCCGCGTCCTCCTGGATGAAGTGCCCCGCGCCTTTTAGGATCACGGTCCGGTGGTCCGGGAAGAGTTGTTCGAATCGCTTTCTTTCCTTGCCGCGAAAGGCGATATCACGATCGCCCCAGAGGATGAGTGTGGGCAGCCCTGTGATCTTTGGAAGCCCCTGCTCCACCTCGGCCAGGTACTCCCTGCTGTGCAGGATGGAGCGGGGGAACACATAGGTGGGCCGTCTGGATTTCTTTGTAGGAAAAGGATTCCTGTAGGCATTCATGATCTCATCGGGCACCTTGCGGCGCCTCACCCCTGCGGGGATGAGGAGGTTCACAAAGGCATTGAAGTTGAAGATGGTGAACTTGCCGACGGGGCCTCCCATGAGCCTGGAGAACCCCTCGAAATGGAGGTCCCCGTTCACCGGCCATGCCCACGTGTTCCCCACCACCAGTGCACGGAACCGGCCCGGATGCCTCCCGGCAACACCGAGCCCGATGGGACCGCCCCAGTCCTGGCACATCATGGTGACATCCGAGAGATCAAGGGCGAGCACGAACTGTTCCAGGACCCTTGCATGCTCTGCCGGCGTGAATCCATATCCGAGTGCAGCCTGTGAAAGCCCGAACCCGGGATGGTCCGGCGCGATGCAGCGGAAGCGGTCCTTCAAATCCTTGACGATATCCCTGTACAGAAAGGACCATGTGGGATTGCCGTGAAGAAGCAGCAGAACAGGCCCGGTGCCCTCATCGATATAGTGGACACGGCAACCGTCCAGCTCCACGGCGTGACTCTCAAAAGGAAAAAGGTCCTCCGGGAACCATGCGGGTCGTGAGATATCGCTTGAACCGGGAGCAATAGCCATCATTCACCTCGCTTTCTACCTGTCTTAATCACTCCGGGCCGGCGGCCCTCCCTTGATCCTTGCATTGGATCGATGCAATGGCAAGCATGTGGGATACCAATCGAAGGGTGATGAGGAGAGATTTCCTCATCACCCTTCGATTGGTATCCCACATGCTTGCCATTGCATCGATCCAA
>CAZSUQ010000633.1:0-3792 GCA_964609935.1 uncultured Thermodesulfobacteriota bacterium
AAATAACCTGCATGAAACAACCTGTCAAAAAGCGCTGCAGCGTTTTACGGCGGAGTCATGTAGCCGGCCACAAGATATGGGACATTTTCTTTTTGACACACAATTTCCCCCTGCTGTAACCTTATCCCTGCACGTACCAAACTCCTTATCGATTCGTGCTTGCCGTGATGCTCACGGGATGCCTGCCTAATTCGTTTTGAAAAGCAACAGCACGGACTTGTTTGCCATGGATGTTTTTATCATTCTGATCGTTCTCCTAGCCGTAGCCGGCGGGGCGGTCTATTCTTACATGGCGGCCAAGCAGCGACGCGAAGCCATGGCGGTTCTCGCCCATCGGGTGGGGTTTCGTTTCCTTCCCGACCGTGATTACGGCATCGACAACCGCTACCAATTTCTGGACAAGCTTCGGCAAGGATCGGACCACTATGCCTTTAACACCTTTGTCGGCACCCACCGTGGCCAACCGGTGACCGCTTTTGATTACCATTACGCAACCTATTCGACCAACTCCAAGGGCCGTCGACAGAAACACCATCACTATTTCTCGTTCTTCATCCTCACGCTGCCCGGGGGGGCTTCCCGGAACTGCGCATCGGAAAGGAGGGCTTCTTTTCCAAACTGGCACAGGCAGTGGGTTTCGACGACATCGACTTCGAATCCCATGAGTTCTCCCGCAATTTCTGCGTGCGGTCGGCCGACAAGAAGTTCGCCTACGACGTCTGCAATGTGCATATGATCGAATACCTGTTGGCAAATCGCGACCTGGCGATTGAGATCGAAAACGACGCGCTCGCAATCGGGTTCGACCGCCGCTTGCAGCCCCAGGAAATCGAGCACAACTTCGACCGGCTACTGGAGGTCCGGGCACAAATGCCGGATTATCTGTTCACATGACGGAGGGCGGAATCCTGCTGCTGATCATCCTTGCGATTGCCGTCGGGGTGCTGCTGATCTTCGTGATCACGACCTACAACAGCCTTGTGGCATTGCGCAACCACATTCACGACGCCTGGGCCAACATCGACACGGAGTTGAAGAGACGCTACGACCTCGTCCCGAACCTCGTGGACACGGTCAGGGGTTACGCCAAACACGAGCGCGAGGTGCTGGAGCGGGTGGTGTCGCTGCGAAATCAGTGCCGCGGCAATCAAGGGGCGACCGCCTCGCAGGCCGCTGATGAGAGGCAGTTGGTCGACGCCCTGCGCCGGATGTTAGCCGTGGTGGAACGCTACCCCGAACTGAAGGCCGATCGCCACTTCCTCGAACTGCAGCGAGAACTGGTCAATACGGAGGACCGCATCCAGGCCGCGCGGCGTTTCTTCAACGGTAACGTGCGGGACTACCGCAACAGACGCGAGACTTTCCCCAGTTCCATCGTGGCTTCCATGTTCGGCTTCGGCCCCATGGACTTCTTCGAGGTAGACCATGCCGTACGCGAAGTCCCCTCCATCTAAATATCGACGTGACCGTCTGAAGGTCTCTGAAAATCAACTCCTTTTGAGCCGTGTACTTGATCTGCCGTTGTGTGTTTATTCTTTTTAACATACGGCTGGGAGATGATATGCAATACCGAAGGGAGGGCAAGGACAATACAAGCGGGGTGCAGGTCACCTGCACCCACTGGAATTGGACTTCTAGCAGACTCGGTCAACCTGCCAACAGGAGTGATCAATGGAAAACAAAGACAGGAAACATGTGGTCGTCATTGGATCCGGAATTGGAGGGAGCGCCATTGCAGCTCTGCTCGCGAGCCGGGGGTACAGAGTAACGGTTCTGGAAAAACTGGCATTCACGGGCGGTCGCTGCTGCAGCAGGAAAAGGGATGGGTTTATCCTGGATCTCGGGGTTCACACCTTTTCACAGGCAGGAGCCGGCCCCCTGGGAGAGGTGCTCCGCCTCTGTGGCCGTGATCCTGAAGCAACGATTCAATGGTCATACACCCGCAAGCCAACGCAGAAGCTCTTCTACGGGGGCCAATGCATTGAGTATCCCAAAGGGGTTGCCGCCCTGGGTGTGAACATTGAGGATTTCAGAAACCTGATGAACAAAGTCGTGTCGATGCCGATGGACCGGATCCTTTCTCTTAACGGAACCAGTGTCAAAGAGTGGTTGGCTGAACAGACGTCTGATCCGGTGATTCACGATATCTTCGCGTACATCACAGAACTGTATTTCGTTACTGCCTATTCTGTTGCCTCAGCAGGAGAGTTCGTTCGCAGCATGCAGGCTCAAGCCCTGAAAAGATCTTCCGGATACCCGATAGGAGGATGCCAAAAGATACCGGACAGCTATCTCAATGTAGTTACGGACAAGGGGGAGAGCGTAAGAACCCGCGCAGGTGTAGAGCGGATCGTGATTGAAAACGGAAAAGCCGTTGGGGTTGTCCTGCAGAACGGGGAACGGTTGGATACGGATATTGTGATCAGTAACGTCGACGCCACAAGAACGGTACTCGAGATGGCCGGTGAAGAGCACTTCCCGCGGGAGTATTTGAAACGCATAGAGAATGTTAGCTGTGCCGCTGGCGCGTTGTTGATCAAGTTGGCTCTATCCAGGAGGATTACAGAGGAAAAGTTCATCATGTCGATCGCGCATCAGAACGCCACTGAATATTATGCCCGAATTGATAACGGTGAGATTCCGGAAAAGGTCAATCTGATGATTCCGATCATTTCCAACCTGGACCCGAGTGTGGCGCCCGAGGGGCAGCAACTCATCATCGCAGGTTCTTTGATGGCCAGGAATCCTGACTGGGAGAAGTGGCATCGATCTGTGATCCATTCACTGCGGGATATCTTCCCTGATATCGAGGAGGGCCTCTTATTCACAGAAGACACCAGCCCCAGAGAGGTCGAAAAACTCATGGGAGAACAAGGCAGTGTCGTTGGGTTTGCCCAGACCGTGGACCAGGTCGGCGAGAAGAGAATCTCCCAGGTGACCCCTGTTGAAAATCTTTACCTGGTAGGCGCCGAGGCGGGGGGTTGGGGAATCGGAACGGAATTGGCTGCCAACAGCGCCATGGAACTGAATCAGATAATTGCATGTGAAACGAACTAGGGGTTTGCTATATGCCTCAATTTTGGACCCCGATCCCGGTTGCCGAAGGACACGTGAGAGGTTTGAACGTGGCTCACATGGAATGATCATGGTTCTCGTCTGATCGAATCGGCACTCGAGGCTTATCCGCTACTGTAGCTCTATTAGTTCTTCCTTAGTGAGACCCGCCTGGCGAAGGATTGCCCGCAATGTCCCTTTGGAGATTTCCTTATGATTCACAATTCACTACCCGAAAGAACCGGCAGTTTGTTCACAAAGCAACCTCCACGATTTCTTCATCGATTGAGGGAGGGATCGGTTCGTTGTGTTTTTTCAAGCTCGCAAGGTACCCGCGGATTGCATCTTGAATATTGTCGACTGCTTCTTTCCCCAGTGAGACACACCCGGGCAGGGAAGGGCACTCTGCGACAAAGACTCCGTCTTCATCTTGATCGATTAAAATACGAACTTTCATGTTGCCTCCGAACATTAGATCTCTGGAAGGGAACAAGAAAAATATATCATGTTCCATGTGAATATGGAAAAAAGTAAAAAAAGTGGCGGAGGGAGTAGGATTCGAAAACAATCCCACGGAAAAAAGAGAAGAAAATGACAATAAAATCAAATAGTTAAATAAGACCCCATCGGAGTGATCAAGAATTGATCAAGATATGGAATATCATGGCAGGTCGAAAAAGAACTTGACACCAACAATTTTATTTGGAACTCTATATATAACACTATGCTACGAGGAAT
>CAZSUQ010000634.1:0-3792 GCA_964609935.1 uncultured Thermodesulfobacteriota bacterium
CTTTATCTTGCTCCCACGGCAGAGGTCCCGGTGACAAACATCCACCAGGAAGAGATCCTGCTGGAGGAGCAACTCCCCATCCGGTACGCTGCCTACACGCCCTGTTTCAGGAAAGAGGCCGGTTCCCACGGCCTGGACACCAGGGGGCTGACGCGGCTCCATCAATTCAACAAGGTGGAACTCGTGAAGTTCGTGCGGCCCGAGGACTCCTATGAGGAGCTGGAATCCCTTACACGGGACGCAGAGGAGGTGCTCAAAAGGCTCGGGCTTCACTACCGAACCGTGGCCCTGTGCACCGGGGACATGGGCTTTTCGTCGGCCAAGACGTATGACCTGGAGGTGTGGATGCCCGGCCAGAACACCTACCGGGAGATATCCTCCTGCAGCAACTTCGAAGATTTTCAGGCGCGCCGGGCAGGCATCCGCTATCGGCCCGGTGGGAAGGGGAAGGCGAGGCTGGTGCATACCCTGAACGGGTCGGGTCTGGCCATCGGTCGAACCGTGATGTCCATCCTGGAAAACTTTCAGCAGGCTGACGGAAGCGTTGTTATTCCGGAGGCCCTTCGGCCTTACATGGGCGGCAAGGACGTGATCGGGAAGTAAGGCTCGCGTTTCCCCTCGCTCCCCAAGGGAATCCCCTGAGCGTTTCGAAAGGGGATCACGTTTCTTCCGGGGGCAGGAGCATCCGGTTTGCCTCTTCCAGCTGTTCCTCGGTTCCCACGAGCACGAGGCGGTCACCGATCTCCAGCGTACTGGACACCGACGGGTTGGTCAGGAGGGCCCCGCTTTTCTTGATGGCCAGGATGGTGGTGCCCGTCCGTTTTCGAATGGCCGATTCCTGCAGGCTTTTCCCCAAGACATCCGCGCCTTCGCGCAATTCCAGCTCCTCCAGCTGGATCTCCAGGTCTGTCCCGTGGGCCATGGTATCCAGGTAATCATGAACCAGGGGCTTGTTCAGCATGGAGGCCATCTTCTGCCCCGTACTGATGTAGGGGGACAAAACCCGGTTGGCTCCTGCCATCTGAAGCTTGTCGAGCACGTCCGGGGAGCTTGCCCGTGCAACGATGAAGAGCTTGGGATTCAGAAGCCGGGCCGAAAGGGTGATGAGCACGTTGTCGGGATCCGAGTCACTGGCCGCCACGACCCCTTTGGCCAGCTCGATCCCCGCTTTCTTCAGAATGTCATCGCTGGTGGCGTTTCCGATGACGTAGAAGTAGCCCCTTTCCTCCAGGCGCTGCACGGCCTCGGGATTGCGATCGATGAGCACAAAGGGGTCTCCGGCTGCCTTTAAATCCCTGGAAATCTGTTCACCAACACGTCCGAATCCGCAGATGATGAAATGATTTTTCAGATGTTCGATTGTCCTGTCCATTTTTTTCCTCTTGACAAGTCCAAGCAGGTGCCCTTCCACCATGAACTGGAACAGATAGGTGGCGGTCAAGGTCAGGCTGCTCACCCCGGAGAAGATCAGGAAAGTGGTAAAGACCTTTCCCCGATTGTCCAGTTCAAAGACTTCCCTGAATCCCACGGTCGAGATGGTAATGACCGTCATGAAAAAGGCATCCACCGCAGAAACATCGAAGTGGAAACGGTAGCCAAGGGTGCCTGTAATCAGGACGAGAAGGATAAGGAGCAGAGGCAGGCGAAGCTTTTGGAGGGGTTCCATCTTTTCTTGGCATCAACGAGAGTAACGGTCCATGGTTGGCGTGGTCGTTCGGTCGCTCAAGCCCTGGTGTTCATCTGCCTGTTGCGCACTTACCGGGAATACTTCTGCTCTCCCCGGGTGACCCGAAGGACCTGTTTGGTTCTCTTTCGTTTCAGCTTGGCCTTCAGGCGGTTCGTCTTGCTTTTTTTCTTTTTTGTGCCTGGTTTCTTGATGTTCGCCATCAAATCTCTCCTGGAAGATCTGCAATGAGACGGTGCTTTTCAAGTCGTAGCGGCTTGAAAAGCCTGACATTCTTAACGGGCTCTTTGCCCTCCTGTGGGAGACAGGAGGGCAAAGAGAACACAAGATAGCAGAAAACCAAGGATCATTCAAAGACCGGATTCATCGGGATCTGCTTGGGAAACAGATCAGACTGCCGCCCCGCCGGAGGCTTCTTGAAGGGGTTCCTCCATGGCTTCTTCCTTGAACACGCCGGCCATGAGATGGTCGGCCAGGCGCCTGCCCAGACCGATCAGGGTGAGGACCACGGGGCGGTCCAGGGCCTCGGGCAGCACGGACGCGTCCGAGACATAGAGGTTCCGGATGCGTGTTTCCAGGTCCTTGTTCACCACATCGCCGATCCTTGCCGTTGCTCCGGGGTGGGCGCCTCGAACAGGGCCCACCATGATGGAGCGCGGGTCACAGCCTGCCTTGATCAGAACGTCCCTGGACAAAGCCGCCCCCTTGTTGAGCCTCTGTCGGTCCTGGTCCGTCAGGGGCTTGGATATGCGGCCGTCCATGGTGATGTGTCCCTTTCGCTCGTCGCCGATCTTCACCATGAGGCTGAGCTGGCGACGATAGGAAAGGAAATTGAGGAGCTTGGAGGGATTGTGAAGAAGCGTCATGATGATCCAGATCATCCAGGGATCGATGAGTTCGGACAGGAGGATGCCCTCGTCCATGAACTTGAAGGTGCCCACGCACATGGGCGGCCCCTGGCAGTTCCCCTTGTATCTGGACACGCCCGTGACAAAGATCAGGGGATCGATGAACATCCCGATCCCTGCTTCATGCAGGCCGGATTTCTGGAGAATGGTGGGTGTGCCCACGCCGCCCGCAGAGACGATGACCACGTCCGCTTCCACTTCCAGGGTGCCGCCCGGGACCAGGGCCGTCACACCCCGTGCCACGCCGTCTTCCGAAAGGACCTGTTGAACGTCGGCCTGCGTGATCATCTCCCCGCCTGCCGCCAGGATGTCCTTTATGTAGTCGCGCGCCGTCCATTTGGCCCCGTGCGGACACCCCAGCATGCAGGTGCCTCCGCAATGCATCTTGCAGGTGTTCCCATCAATGAACTTGGGCATCTTTTCAAAGTCATACCCAAGGTCGTTGCCTGCTTCCAGGAGCCGCATGCCCGCACTTCCCACCACATCATCCGGAAGGGGGGTGAGATCGAGCTCCTGGATGACCTCCTCGGTGTGGCGATCCAGGTCGATCCCGTACTGGGCTTTCAGCCAGTCCGGGGGCCTCATGGCCGATCCGCAGTACATGATCGTGGAGCCGCCGGTGACCAGTGCGCGCACCACGTTCAGGCCCTCTTCGGTCCAGTTCATCCCCATCTTGTCTGCATAGAGAAGGGCGGAAAAGTGGTTGCCGATCATCTTCAAGTCTCTTCCCTTTTCCAGGAGCAGGACCTTCTTGCCTGCCCGGGCGAGTTGCCTGCCCACCGAGGTCCCCCCTGGCCCGGTGCCCACAATCACCACATCCGCCTTCTTTTTGGTCCTCTTCATTGGCGTCTCCTTTCCCTGTACGGAGGCATGACCATGGCTCGTCATGCCCGTACACCCGGATTCAAAAATGTAACAGGAAATAGCCGACTTTTGTCATGGACCTTTTTTGTCCATTATTGATTCGACGAAACCTATTGAATTTAAATGGGAAAGCTTGAGCGCCGCCGATATTGGTCACCGCGGCACGCATTTTGCGAAGCCATGAGGGAGAACCCACCCAAGAAACGAAGGAGATACGATCCA
Organism: uncultured Thermodesulfobacteriota bacterium; assembly: GCA_964609935.1. Lineage (GTDB taxonomy): Bacteria > Desulfobacterota > DSWW01 > DSWW01 > DSWW01 > CAYTRL01. The sequence goes on from CAZSUQ010000634.1 coordinate 3,679, forward strand.
TGGCCCTCTCCAGTGTGTTGCTGGACAAGCTCTTCCCGAAGAACAATCCCAGAAAAACCTCGGTGAAGAAGGAACGTCGACGCTCCAAGCGTTACCGCATGGATTTGCCTGTTC
>CAZSUQ010000635.1:0-3786 GCA_964609935.1 uncultured Thermodesulfobacteriota bacterium
TGGGTGTGAATGGCGAAACGTTAAAGGGATTCCCTCGCATGGGAATCGAGGCTAGGGAGGTGCGATGGCTGACAAGACCTTTGACGCTGTCATTGTAGGGGGAGGAAACAAGGGGTTGCTGCTGGCCCTCTACCTGACCAAGTACGCCGGCATGAGCGTGGGCGTCTTTGAAAGGCGGCACGAGATCGGCGGCTGCCTTGCCACCGAGGAGCTGTCCGTGCCCGGGTTTCGCGGCAACACCCACGCAAACATCATCCTGCCCTGGTACTACCTCCCTGTCTGGCGGGACTTCCCCGAGTTCTGGGATTACGGCGCCCAGTGGGACCAGCATCTCTGCAGCGACGGTTTCGTGTTCAAGGACAGGGAAAACTGCCTGGCGATCTACAGCGACAAGCATGACCCCACACAGGAGAAAACGTGCAGAGAGATCGCCCGTTTTTCCGAGAAGGACGCGGAGAAGTGGCAACGGATCTGGGCCGTGGAGCAAAGCGATGAATACCAGCGGATGCAGATCGACATGCTGTTCAACCCGTCCGAGTTCAGGATGTCGCCCGAGGTCATGATGAGGCAGGCAGAGCTCTACCCGAAGCTCATGGAAGCGGATATCGAGCCTGACGCATTGATCCTCACCGCCACCGCCATGCGCGTGGCAAAGGAATGGTTCGAGAGCCCGGAGCTGCAATCCTGCATCCTCCGTTTTGCCGTGTCCTCGGCCGTGGACATCACCGAGCCCGGCCAGGGGGGGATGATGGTGGGCCTGGGCGCAACGCTGCCCACCATCGGCTTCAACAGGGGCGGAACACACATGATAGCCCACGCGGCCCATCAGCTTCTCACCCGGATGGGCTGCGAGTTCTTCATCAACAAGCATGTGGAAAAGATCCTCATCGAGAACGGAGCCGCAACAGGAATCCGCCTCTCGGACGGATCGGAGATCGCGGCGAAGAAGCTCGTCGTGAGTGCGGGCATGAACCCGGAACAGCTCCTGTTCGACCTGGTCGGAAGGGAGCACGTGGATGCGAAGACGGCCAGGCGCGTGGAGCTGCTGGAAAGGGCCTTTTGCTGCCTCATGTGGTACAGCTTTGCCGTTCACGAGGCGCCGAGATACAAGGCCGAGGCGTTCAACCCCGACATCCATGAATGCATGTGGCTCGGCCTGCAGCCGGACCCGGACCCCATCCACATCGCCAGGGAGTGCCAGTACACCAAGATGTTCAAGTGGCCACCCCTTGAGGATTATGCCCCCACGGTGGGCTGCCACAGCCTGGTGGACCCAAGCTTTGCGCCACCGGGGAAACATGTCATTCAGAATGAACAGCTCGGGCCGCCGGCCCCGGTTCACACGGAAAAGGAGTGGCTGGAGATCAAGAAGCGATACGCAGACGAGTTGATCACGATCTGGGAGGACTATGCGCCGAACATGACCTGGGACAACGTCATCGGCGTGGACACGAACAGCCCCTATGACCACCTGCGGATGAGAAACCTCGCCCCCAGCGGGAGCATTGCCGGGATCGACCGTTCTTCCTTTCAGACATTCGATCACAGGCCGACGCCGGAGTTGGTGAACCACCGGACGCCGATCAGGAACCTCTATGCCACCGGCGCGTGCTGGCATGTGGGCTCGAACGCCGGATCCAGCGAGTCGTACAACTGCTACAAGATCATCGCAACGGACATGGGGCTGCCCAAGCCCTGGGAGGAGCCGGGCAAGGAAGAGCCGGATTCCCTGGTGGCCGTTCAGAAGGATGTCAGAAACCGGGTGCGGGCAAGCGCCACGGGTACGGATAAATACCGGGAATAAATACCTGAGCTAGAACCCCAGGGTCGTGTGAAGGGCGCTCAGCTGGGCGGGCGCACTCCCCAGCTTCAGCTCCAGGTTCTTGGCCCGCCTGTAGTAATAGTGCAGTTCGTGGTCCAGGTCGTAGCCCATGCCCGCGTGGAGCTGCTGTGCACTGAAGGCCACGCGACGTATGGCGTTGTTGGTAAAGGCCTTTGCAATGGCCACTTCCCTGGAGGCCGGCATCCCTTCGCACAGCCTCCACACTGCCTGGTAGGTTGTCAGGCGGGCGCCCAGCACATCCATGTACATGTCCGCCATCCGGTGCTGGACCGCCTGGAAGGAACCGATGGGACGCTTGAACTGGACCCGTGTCCTGCAGTACTCAGCGGTTATTTCCAGCTCGTACTCGGCCCCACCCACCATGTCGGCGCACTGAACAGCCGTGGCCTTTTCCAGGACCGATTGAACCAGGGACAGCCCAGCATCCAGGCGCCCCACCACATCATCGGCGGAAACCGCTACGTTCTCGAAGTCCACCTGGAACTGCTTGTCTCCTGCAAGGGTCTTCAGCGGTGTGAGCTGGATACCCGGGGCTTTTGCATCCACCACGAAAAGGGAGATGCCCTCCTCGTCCCCCGGCTCTCCGGACGTCCTTGCCACAACGAGGATGGAATCCGCAGCGCTCGCATAGGGGACAAAGAGCTTGGTGCCGTTGAGTTCGTACCCATCTCCCTTTTCCACGGCACGGAGGGCCACGCTCATCGGATCGTAGGCGACTTCCGGCTCTTCCATGGCAAAGGTCAGGACACATTCCCCTGAGGCAACCCGGGAAAGGAAGTCCTCTTTCTGCTTGTCGGTCCCGGCCTCGATCAGGGCCAGCGATCCCATCATTGTGGTCAGCATGGGCCCGCTCAAGGCCGCGCGTCCGTATTCCTCGAAGAGAACGGCCAGCTCGAGCAGGCTCAGATCCACTCCGCCAAAGGCCTCGGGCACGACGATGCCCATCCAGCCCAGCTCGGCCATCTCCTTCCACAAGGGTTCCGAGAAACCGGTCTCGCTCTCTTCGAGCTCCTTCAAAACCTTTTTCCCGCACTCGTTCTTGAGAAAATCCCTGGCGGACTTCTTCAGCATTTCCTGTTCTTCATTCAGTGTGAATTCCATCTTTCATCCACCTTTCTCGTCTTGGGGGGAGCCCCTCTAGAAATCCTCTCCGGGTTGTCCAAAGAGCCTCACCTGATTCTCCACCGCCTCTCCTGCAACCTTGATCTCGAGCGGGCTGTCCAGATAGTTGAGGTACTGAACCTCATCTCCGGCTTTGTAGTGAGGCGGCGTATAGAACTCCAGGTAGAACGTGTAGTGGCCCCCGGGGAGCTGCCCGATCCTCCAGTCCTGCCAGGTCCACCCGACACAGCCGGGGTAGGTCTCCGGAGGGTCAAGGAATGTTTCGTCGTCCGTAATCCCCTGAACGATCTGGAGTTGTTCCTCGGCCTCCGGGGTCAGAACACTGCGCGTCATGAGGGCACCCCATTTCCCCACCATCACACGCCATCGATCCGCTTTCGGATTGAGAGCCGCCTCGGTTTCGTCCATCTTTCCGTTGATGAGAACCCCCTGGGGATTGTTGCTGTTGTAAAAGACGGACCCCTTCACCACTGGTGCATAATCGGTTCCGATACGGAGAAACAGGGACGTGACCACCCTTTCAATCTTGAAAGGGAAGTTGAAATGAATGGGTGTGGTGAACATGGTTTCGTAATACTGAACATCCGAGACGATACGGACCAGTTTCATTCGAAACGGTCCCCGGACAATATGCTCCAGCCTGCGCACGATCCGGATGGGCCCATGAATCCATGCTTTGATCGCCCAGGAATCGAGGTTTTCCTCATTCTTTTCCAGGGTAATCCTTCCGAAGAAGAGCTTGATGGTGGCGCGGACCTTCATCCGGTCAACGAAGTTTTCACCGTTACCTCCCGCCATTGGCTGCACACTGAAGTGGTTGT
>CAZSUQ010000636.1:0-3775 GCA_964609935.1 uncultured Thermodesulfobacteriota bacterium
GCCACGATGTTCCCGGGCGTTCGGCCGAGCATCTCCTTGGCCTCAGTCCCGACGGCCAACACACGGTTTACGTTCTGGGCGGCCTTGTGTACGGCGACCACCGAAGGTTCGCAGCACACGATCCCCTTCCCTCGCACATACACGAGCGTATTGGCGGTTCCCAGGTCGATGGAGAGATCGTTTGAAAAAAGGCCGTAAAAATAATCGAACACAACGGCTCTCCTCTGAAGGCGCACGGCTTGTCATTCTTCAAGCAACCGATCAACTTTCGTCGTCATCATACGGAAATCAAACACACAATGCAACAAACTGAATTCATCCTATTGCACGAGCGCGTACGAGGGTTCTGAAAGGATCCTGTCCAAGTCTGGACCCCACCGCTTTCAAGGAAATGTGCTTGAATTCAAGGGGATTACATCGAACCCGGATCGAGCAGGTGCGTTGGCGGAATTCCAGGACACACACTCGCACTGCTCGAGAAATCCTCACCCGGTCCGGGCCGGGTGGGTTCGTTTCCGGGGAAGGGAGTCTGCAGAACACCCGGTTCTGCCGGTGTCATGTTTTTCAGGAAAAGCCGGAGGAAGCGGGCTGTCCGCAGGAGGCTGACAGTGGAGAATCTTTTCCCCGGACTGTGCTCACGCTGGAAAGGATCCGGTGTGCCCCCGCCTGGCCGCAAGCCGGGCAGGTAGGGTCTGGTTCCTTCTCCCGGATCCGGAGCAGGAGTTTTTCGAAGAGGTTTCCGCAGTCTGGGCAGCGGTATTCATAGATCGGCATGATGTTCCTCGTTTCCGATTCATCCCGAGCCGCGCTTGGCGTTCCGGGAAGTTGCCTCCGAGAATACGATCTTTTTCAGCTCTTCCTTCATAAGCTGTTTCTGCCGGTCGGGTATGTTTTCTTCGGGAAAGCGGTTACACAACACGATCAGCTTTTCCAGGGCTTCGTACTGCTTGCGGCAGGGGGTACATTTATTCAGGTGCGCCCGGATTTTTTCGCACAACCTGTCTGAAGGTTCTTCCTCCAGGATCCTGTGCAGATTCTTGATCACGGCGACGCAGGGATCTGCATCCATTCTTGATTCCCTTTCACTTCAATCTGCTTTTTCATCGTTACAGAGACAGCGGGCACCCGTAGGTTACAGCCCCTTTTCAAATTTTTATAGGCTCGCCGGGAAAGAAAAGAGCCGTCAAAGCCCGTACTGTTTCCGGAGCCATTCCTGCAGGTAGATACGCGCCCGGTGCAGGCGGACCTTGACGGTGGAGGTCTTGATATCGAGAAGTTTGCTCACCTCTTCGGTTGAAAACCCCTCAAAATCCCTAAGGTTGATAACAATTTTGTATTTGTATGGCATGGCGGCCACGCCTCGGATCATGGCATGGCGAAATTCATTGTCCAGGTAGAGTTCTTCAGGGTTTTTCTGCCAATCGGGCGTGGAAACACCTTCTCCATGAGGCGGCCATGTGAACGAGAAGTCCCCCTCAGAGCATGTGATCTCCTCGGCGGGATTTCCGTGGAGGGTGGTCCGTTTCCGCTTTTTTTTCAAACAGGCTGTCACAGCGATCTTGAACAGCCAGTTTTTGAGGGAGGACTCTCCTCGGAAGTTCTTTAAGTATTTGTAAATATTGAGAAATGTATCTTGAAGACTCTCTTTTGCATCATCTGGATTTCCGCACATACGTGTCAGAAATCCAAGCAAGGAAGGAGAATATGTTTCAAAAATCTGATCGAACGCCTTTTCGTCTCCGTCCTTGAACCGACTGACGAGGTTCATGTCGGATTCAGAAGCGCCCGTTCTTTTTGTGGTCATGGTTTCTCGACCGTTCCTGCCCGGAACAAAGGGTCTGGAAAAAGTTCTGAGGTTTTTCAGAAAAGTCTATTGACATCCTTTAAAAAAATATCTAGTGTAACTTCCTGATTTTCCATTGCAATGACAAGCAAGGGTCGATCGATGAAAAAGAAAAAGCTCGGAAACAAGTATCACTGTTTTCAATGCGGATGTAAATTTTACGATCTGAGCCGTCCACAGCCACTTTGCCCCAAGTGCGGGACGGATCAGTCCGAGGCGAAAAAAAAGGCGGCACCCCCTTCTCGTCCTTCCGCAAGCATCGCCTCCCCGCCTTCTTCCCGTCCTCGCAAGCGAAAGTCGTCGGAAGAAGACTGGGTTGCACCCGACGCTTCGTTTGACGATGAAGATACCGGGGATAAGGAACCCTTCGATGCTGACGGGCTGAGCCTGGTCCAGGAAGAGGATCTGGAGGGAAGCGAGGATGCGGAGAACACAGAACTCAAGTGAACCTCCCGGGTCCGGTTTCGAAGCCTCGCTCCAGCCAAGTCCCCTGCTTCTCCACATCTGTTGTGGCCCGTGCGCCACACACGTGATCGACCGCCTCCGTTACAAGTATCATCTTATCGGCTTTTTTTTCAATCCGAACATCCATCCGGACGAAGAATTCATTCGGCGTCTTCGCGCGGTGGCCACCGTGTGCCGGGCTACCGGCGTGGCCCTGTGGGTTCCCGAAAATGATCCGGCGACCTGGACAAACGCCGTGCGCGGGCGGGAGGACGATCCGGAAGGCGGAGAACGATGCCGTGTCTGTTTTTCGGTGCGGTTGGAAGGTACCGCGGCCGCAGCGCAGCGGGCCTCCATTCCCGGGTTTGCCACGACACTCACCATCAGTCCCCACAAGGACAGTCGGTTCATTCACGGAATCGGCCAAAAAACGGCAGACACCTATCAGAGATTCTTCATCTCGGAAGACTTCAAGAAGAAAAACGGATTTCAGAAAAGTGTTCAGAAAAGCAAGGAACTCGGGCTGTACCGCCAGAGGTACTGCGGGTGCCGTTTCAGTCAGTGACGTTTTCGCCGGGAAGCCTCCATCGGGCATTTCCGGGGAGTACGCGCGTCCACGCGGCCTCTCCTAACCAAAAACACGCCGGAAGATCGTTTGAGCATGCCGGACGAACCGATCGGTTCGGAACACATCTTCGATCTCGGCTCCGCTCAGCCGTTGGGTGATCGCCGGGTCCCGCGATATTCGAGTCTTCAGGTCCTCCTCCCCATCCCAGACCTCCATGGCATGCGCCTGGACCAGACGGTACGCATCGTCTCGGGACATCCCCTTGTCCACGAGTCGCAGGAGAAGTTCCTGGGAGAAGAGCAACCCGCGCGTCATGTTCAGGTTCTGCATCATCCGGTCGGGGTGGACCCGGAGTCTCCCGATCAGGGAAGCAGCGCGGTGGAGCATGAAGTCGATCAGGATCGTGCCGTCGGGACCGATCACGCGTTCAACGGAGGAATGGCTGATATCCCGTTCATGCCAGAGAGGGATGTTCTCCATGGCGGCCACTGCGTAGGAACGCATGAGTCTTGCCAGGCCGCTGATGTTTTCCGAAAGGATGGGGTTCCTTTTGTGGGGCATGGCGGATGAGCCTTTCTGGCCCTTGGCGAAATATTCTTCTGCTTCGCGGACTTCGGTGCGTTGCAGGTGTCGGATTTCCACGGCGAATTTTTCCAGTGAAGAAGCGAGAATGGCCAGGGTGGAAAAATATTCCGCATGACGGTCCCGCTGGAGTACCTGGGTGGAAACCGCCGCCGGTTGCAGTCCCAGTTTCCCGCATACATAGGCCTCCACCTCCGGCGGGATGGTGGCGTACGTACCCACGGCCCCGGAGATCTTTCCCACGGCCACCATGTCCCGGGCCCGCTCCACCCGGACCCGGTTCCGCTTCAACTCTTCGTACCAGAGGGCCATCTTGAGCCCGAAGATGATCGGCTCCG
>CAZSUQ010000637.1:0-3774 GCA_964609935.1 uncultured Thermodesulfobacteriota bacterium
AGAGCACGTTTTTGAGCTCTTCTATCAGCATCACCACTTCCACAAGCGCTCCCGCTATGCCTACATAGACAACATCTATGCATTCATGAATCGCCTGGACAGAACCGGCTACATGCAAGTGGACATCGGTGGTTATGTGTGGGCTGTGGGCGGGAGCTACACACTCCGATTTTAACTTTCCGCGTGATTCCCGGGCTGACTTCGTATCCGGACATGACCACCGCTCTGCTTCACGATCCCGTAAACCGTGGATAGGCAGAGGCCGCTCCCCTTTCCGGCCTCCTTGGTTGTATAGAACGGTTCGAATATGTGCTCGTTCGCAGTTCTTCCTCGGCCTCCTTCTGCTTCGTGATTTCGGGAATGCAGATCAGCGTTGCAGGCTTCTCCTCCCACTCGAACTTGACCGCATTGATCTCGAACCACCTTACACGCCCTTCCCGGTCGATGATCCGGCAAGGGTAGGTATGAAGGAGGTCATCCCCGGCCATTCTCCTCTCATGACGTTCCAGCACCATGCCACGATCTTCCGGGTGTATGAACTCTGCAAACGGCCTGGAGAGCATCCTCTCCTTATCATAGCCAAAGATTTGTATGGCCTTGGTGTTGACGAACTTCAGCCTGAAATCCTGGGCCACGAGGATCGCTTCATTGGCACTTTCCACGATCCTTCGGAACACCTCGGCTTCCACGGGGGCTTCGCTCTCTTTTGGTCTCCATCGTCGTTGTAATGGAATCCGCTGCCTTGCCCTGTGAAAGGATGCGTCCCGAACCGCCTCAAAAGACCTTTTTGCCCTCACTGGTTTTTTCATTCAGGCAGCCCTCCTGCTGGATGTTCCCTCCATCCCATGGGAAAAAAAACCAGACACGTTTTTCTGTCCCCTGGATCAAAACCCCTCGGGTTCACCTTCATTCAAGGGACCGGTCCGCCTGACTGCACAAGCAGAATTCTGGATCCTATTGAGACAACAGGACCGGGTCTCATTTGTCATGGATGTCAGGGCAGGGGAGATGATCTCTTTATAACTCTATGATACCAATGGGCGGTATGACATGCTAAACATAGTATTATTTTCGTTCTAGACGGAAGTACGCGTCTTCCTTCAACCAGGGATTGCGTCAAAGGATCCATGCGTTCACGTTCTGTGTCGGAAGGCTTTCAGGGGAACGTTGACGGCTAGTCTTTATAGGTTCCCGGCGGGATCATGGGACCGTACTTGTCCTTGGCCGCCTGAATCCGGTCAATGCCCTTCTGCCAAGTCGTGTAGCAGATGTCCGGGCAGTCAGGAACGTTGTTCCTGTAATATTCCATGACACGATTCAACTTGGCCAGCCACGCATCGCACCGGAAGGCGAACTGATATTCGTACTCTTCCCGGGTGTATTCCTCATCGAAGAACTCCCGGAAAAGTGCCTTCAGATCCTCGTACATGGGGATCCTCCCCGTGGGCGTCCGGTGGGCCTCCGCATCGTTGTGCACGCGCATCTCGGCCCAGTGCAACCAGACCTTCTTGGCGAGCTTGTGAGTGCAGAAGTCGCCGTCCGGCGTCTTGAGGAAGTAGTTCATGGAAAAGATCCGGGGTACCTGTTTGATCCCGTTCACGAAATCAAGGTTGTTCTGTACGTACTTCCCAAGGGGATAACTGACGAAATCGAGATTGGCCATGGGCTGTGGAACCAGGACCCCTTCCTGGCCGATGGTGGCCGAGGTGGTTTCCGACTCGAGTGTGCATGCCTTCATGATGATTCCCTGCTCCCAGTCAAAGGCCTCCTCCACCATCACGCTCGTGTCGCTGTCCCTTCCTCCGTAGAGGACACCGCCCACGGCCACGCCCTGCTTGTCGTCCCATGCCGGATCCAGGTTTTCCAGATACTCCATGCGGATGGTATACCGTGCATTCCCGTGGGACAGGGGAATGACCTTCCCGTTGGCATCCTTCTTCCCTTCGAACCATCCCGGTCCGGAGTGGTTGGCGCCCTCTTTCGGTGATTCCAGCTCCATCCCCTGCCAGTAGGGGTTGTTGTCCGGTCCTGTCAGAACATTGGAAAAGATCATCTCTTTTTCCTGCATCAGCGTATCGAAGATGACGGGGTCATCCTTTGCATTCACATCCTTGATGATGCCGAAGATGCCTCGCTCCACGTTGGCCGCCCGAAACTCCCCGTTCAGTTTCTTGAAATAGGCGATGTCGTCGCCCACAAGGGTTTCTCCCGGAAGCATGGCCGTGGCGGTTTTTCCACAGGCAGAAGGAAAGGCACCGCAAAAATAAGTCGCACGGTTCTTCTTTTGATTCTGACACCCCATGACGAACATGTGTTCGACCAGCCAGCCTTCGGTGGACGACTTCTTGATGGCCAGCCGCATGGCCAGCTTCTTGAGACCCACGGAATTGCCTGCGTACTGGTTGTTCAGGGAGTAGACGTTCATGGTCTCGATGTCCTGATAGATGCGCCTCTGCTTCAGGTTCACGGTGCATCCGCGCTCATCCACTTCACCGGCACTGTGCAGGAAGCGAAAGAAATCGTCCTTGTCCTCCATCTGGAGAAAATGCTCGTAACCACGGCGATAAAGGATGTCCTCGGAGTGAGCAACATAGTAGGAATCCGTTATCTGTGCGCACCCGATGGAAAAGGGGCTCATGGTGGGACACTCGCAAAAGAGCTTTACGATGGCCTGCTTGCCTTTCATGATTCCCTTGGCGACCTTCTTGATCTCGGCCAGGCCTTCCTCCACCTCCACACAATTCAGGTTCCCCATGATCGCCAGGTTCTCCTTTGCGACCATGAACTTGGTGTTGGCCTTGTCTCGCCCCTGGTCCCCGTATCCATCGTAATGGATGGTCTGGTTGTCCTTTGCCAGCCGGGTTTCTTCACCCTTCTCGGTGACCATCGAACGGATATAGTCAGCGTCTTCATCGCTGTCGTCGCACATGTAAACCGATTCCGGTTCACAAAGTTCCACGTATTCTCCAACGAAATTGATGAGCTTTTCATTATCAAGTGCGATGAGTTTCCCGTATCCCTCTTCGCTCATCTTGCTTTTCAACAGTTCTGTGAATCGAGTGTTCATGACGTCTCCCTCATCGTGTGTGCGAGCACCGTGTTTCAAAACCCATAAACTCGCCCTTGAATGATACGCAGATACGGAGATTCAAACCCCACCCTTTGACGATTCCTTCGATGTGTCCGGGGCGTGACATGATTCTACGTTTCCATTGACCGGCCTGGTGATTCCATGTCAAGTGGACCACAAGAGCTTGAGAATGTTCAGGATTTCTACACATTCACCATCACTCCATACGGTCCGTATGGAAACTCGTAAGTATATTGAAAATTGCTGTCCGGGTCAAGAAAGAGGCCAACAGAAAGAGGCCGTTCTAACGTGTTCTAACCTTCTGAATCCAAAGGGTAGAACAAGAGAAAAACTTTTCCCAAAATGTCCTCTTTTCTCCTTTTCTTTTTTTTCCCCACCCTCTTTGCTTCAGCCCCTCCGGACCCTTGAGTCAGATTTTCTGCTTTTCACAAACAATAAATAAACGTTTGTTTTTTCGCTATTTTGCAGAAACCGTCTATATAATGCCCTGATTTTTATCCTGGATCAGAGCAATTGGTATCTATTTTGCCTTGCATCTGTACAGGAGGAAAAGGCTTCGTGGACGTTCGGCAGGGATACGCATCACAGAAGGCGACATTGTGAACATCTACAGCATAGAAAATGCTTCCCTGAGGATTCATCAACACGCCGCATGCAAGGTGGATGGACATGTTCACTCGCGC
>CAZSUQ010000638.1:0-3759 GCA_964609935.1 uncultured Thermodesulfobacteriota bacterium
TGCGAGGATCTGCCCGAGCATGTTCACGGTCTGCAGGACAGGCTCCACCAGGACCGCTGACCAGGAGAGTCCCGACTGCACCGGGTTCAGGATGGACAGGAGGAAGAGGGGAAAGAGGAGGTTCGCAACCGGGCCTCCCAGGGCAAAGAGCATCCTCTTGTGCGCCGGTATGCTGAAATAGTCTTTCTCGTCCTTGATGGCAGGCAGGACGTATCCACCAAGAGGGATGAGAGAGATGCGATATTCGGTCTCCCCCCTGTTCCAGCTGTAGATGCCCGGACCGAACCCGATGGAGAATCGCGCAACAGGAATCCCCACGGACCGGGCCGCAAAAAGGTGTCCTGCTTCATGGAGCAGGATCAGGAATCCGAGAAGGAAGACCACGATCACGTAGCTCATGATGAATCCCTCGAGGTTTGGAGCAAGGCCTATTCTTGTTCTGCAGCTTTTGCCTTCATCGAAAAACGACTCGTAAGTGATTATCTCAGCCCGTTCCACGAGCTGTCAATCTGAAGCAGCCTGCCGGAAAATCTTTTCCCTGTAATGTTTGACCCTAGACGGAAAATGAACACCGGGGGTGCGGCTTCAGGGAATATTCCTGCCCCGGAGCTGGGAGATGGCGAGCGCTTCGAGCGCTGCGTGGCGGTAGAGGTCGGAGAGGGTTGGGTAGTTGAAGAGATCGCTGGATATCTGTTCCGCGGTTGCTTCGAGCCCGAGGTAGGCCTGTCCCGTGTGGATCAGCTCGCAGGCATTGGTGCCGATCAGGTGGACACCGAGGAGCTTCAGCGTTTCCGCGTTGAAGAGCAGCTTGAGCATACCCCCCGTATCGCCCAGGATCAGGCCGCGCGGGTTCTTGTCATAGCGGCCCCTTCCCACGATGTAGTCAATGCCTTTTTCCTCCAGGGTCCGCTCGTTTTCACCCACCGTACTCACCTCAGGGATGGTATAGATGGCGTGGGGCAGGACCCTGGATATCTCGTGGGTCACGGGAAGCCCGAGTGCATGACGCATGGCCCGCCGGCCCTGCTCCATGGAGGTGCTGGCCAGAGCCGGGTACCCGATCACGTCCCCTGCCGCATAGATGTGTCCATGAGCGGTCTGATAGTGCTCGTTGACCTGGAGGAGCCCCCTGTGATTGGGCTCGATCCCCACGGTTTCGAGGCCGAGATCCCGGGTGTTTCCATCTCGACCCACGCAATAGAGCATGACGTCCGCCTCCAGCACGTTCCCCCTGCGCGTGGTGCACCTGACCTTGGAGCGGTCTTCCTGGAACACCTCGATCCGCTCATAGTGGTCATCGTGCAGGATGACCACGCCCAGGCGCTGCATCTCGCGCTCCAGGATCTCGGCCATCTCCCGGTCCAGATAGGGGAGCAGCTCCTTGCGAGTGTCCACAAGGGTGACCTCGATACCGAGGGCTGCAAAGATGCAGGCGTACTCCACACCCACGACGCCTGCACCCAGGACCAGCATGGACCGCGGAATGTATTGCAGGTCCAGGATCTTGTTGCTGTCAAAGACACATCCGTCGTCAAAAGGGACATCGGCCGGCCGGTTCGGTGTCGTTCCCGTGGCGATGAGGATCACGTCTCCGCCAAGCCGGAGACGTGTCTGCCCCTCGCTTCCGAGGATGGCCACGGTGTTTGCGTCCACGAATTTCCCGTGGCCGCGGAGGATCTGGATCCGGTTTTTTTCCAGGGCCTGGTTTATGAGCTCGAGCTCGCGTTCCACCACGGCCTTCTCCAGACGCATGAAATCCGCGATGGTCAGCGGTCCCTCCATCCCCACGCGAATGCCGTGAATACTCCCTTTGGCAAGCCGGTGCACCAGAAGGGCGCTCTCTCTTAGTGTCTTGCTCGGGATGGTGCCCCAGTTGACGCGTGTTCCGCCCACAACCTGATGCCGCTCGATCACGGCCACGTTCTTGCCGGCCCTTGCGGCGTAGAGGGCTGCACGCTCTCCGGCCGGCCCGCAGCCGATCACGATGACGTCAAAGTGGGTGATGTCCGATGCAGTCATCAGAAAGTTGCCTTCTGTTTCGGGGAAACACGGACAGGACCTTTTACGATGCCCGCCAACCACCCCAGGGTTCCTGGCGCAGGTTGGGGAATTTCACGGGAGAGTCTATGAAATATGTGATGAGGATGCAAACAGGTGAAAAAGGTGGGCCGTGGAGAAAGATACAGGACGTGAGAAAGCCATGATTAGGCCATGAGATTTACAAGGCTATGGGAGCGAAGAAGGGTCGAGTTCTTCCACGGATTCGGCTCACTGCGCCACGATGACACGGGCTGGTCTGAGAAGTTTCTCGCCTCTGACAAAGCCGTTTCTGACCTCCTGAACCACGGTGTTTTCCGGAAAGGAATCGTGTTGGGTGACCGCAACCGCCTCATGCACCCTGGGGTCAAAGGGTTTGCCCACGGCTTCGATCTTTTCCACTCCGTGCTTCTGCAGCGTCTTGAGAAACTCCTGATAGACCAGCTCGAGCCCTTCCAGGATTCCATTGTGCTCGCCGGCATCCCTTGCCGCCTGGATGGCGTTTTCCATGTGGTCGAGTATGGGGAAGATGTCATCGAGCACGGCATCCTTTCCGATCCCTGCCTGATGCATCCTTTCCTGTTTCACCTTCCGCCTGTGATTATCAAAGTCAGCCCGAAGCCTGAGGTATCTGTGTTTCCACTCCTCCTGGGAGTCCTCTGTTCGTTCGTCCGGCAAGGGCCCGCTTTTCTCTGAAGCCGGTACGGTACGGACCTGCTGTTCGTTGCCGCTTCTGAATCCCTTCTCATCCCCTTGGAACGTGTCCGCCTCGTACTCCGGGGATCGCCCGGGTGCACCACGGTCAGGGCCAGGCCGGTCCGGAGCCTGTTCCGTTACAGGGGATGGTTCCCTTTGGAACCTGCGGGGATCCTGCCATGGGTTCGTCCGACGGAACCCCGGATATCGGCTCGTGGGGCCTCCAGATCGCGTCGGTCTACCTGAAACTTCTATGGGAATACGCATTTGTCTTTCTCCTGGTTCCTGTACGGCCCGGGCCGGTGTCAAAACCTGTCCTTTCTCGGGTCCGCCTCAAAATGCTTCAAGTCCTCGAAGAGCTTCTTTGCCTTGGGATCCGGATTCTCCGGCACCGTGACCTGAATGTGAACGAGCATGTCGCCGCGCACGCCTCCCTTTGGATCGGGCACCCCTTTCCCCTTCATGCGAAGCACGGCACCGCTCTGTGTAACCGGCGGGATCTTCAAGGTCGCCCGGCCGTCCAGGGTCGGCACATCCACGCGGGTGCCGAGAACCGCTTCGCTCACGGTCACCGGCAGGTCCAGGTGCAGGTGATTCCCTTCCCGTTTGAAGAACCGGTGCGGCTTGACATGGATGCGAAGCATGAGATCCCCGTTCCTTCCTGCGGCACGGCGTCCCCCCTTGCCGGGGATTCGAAGCCTGCCGCCATCCCTCACGCCGGGAGGGATGTTCACGGTCAGGGTTTCCGTACCCACCGAGCGTCCGGTCCCGCTGTTGTGCTGCAGGGAGATCCGGTGCTTCCCTCCCCGGATGGCATCGTCAAAGCTGATGGTGATGTCCGCTTCCATGTGCTGTACAGGCTCGGGGCCTGCATTGTTGAAATCCATTCCTCCGCCTGTTCCCTTTGCGCCTCTGCTGAAGATCCGACTGAACAGGTCCTGAAAGCCGCCCGCCTCTCCACCGGGGGCGTCATGCCCGAAACCGGCTGCATGCGGCCCGGAGGTCCATCGATACGTGTCCTGGAAT
>CAZSUQ010000639.1:0-3757 GCA_964609935.1 uncultured Thermodesulfobacteriota bacterium
CTATGACGCAGCCGTATCGATTCGAACCGGATCTTGATTTCATCCGGGATGTGATACGTTCCGGGGGAGACACGGTGAAAAAGTGTTTCCAGTGCGCCACCTGTTCCGTGGTGTGCCCGCTGTCTCCGGACGACAAGCCCTTCCCGCGGAAAGAGATGATCCAGGCCCAGTGGGGCCTGAAAGACAAGCTGGTCAAGGATCCGGACATCTGGCTCTGCCACAACTGCAATGACTGTTCCGTCCAGTGCCCCCGGGGAGCGAAACCGGGAGACGTGCTGAACGCCCTGCGGAAGAAGGCCATCGAGTTCTACGCTGTCCCCAAGTTCCTGGCAAAGCGTGTGGGGGATCCGAAGTCCCTGCCCTTGCTGCTGGCCATCCCGGCGGTTCTCTTTCTCATCGTCATCTTTTTCACCAACAGCTTCGGCGAATCGGTCATCGTTTCGCACGGGGAAGAGATCCAGATCGAGGGATTGATCCGGTCCTGGAAGATGGTCCCCATCCTTGCCGTGGACATCATCTTCATCCTCACCGCCCTGTTTGCCGTAAGCGTGTTTGCCACCGGCGTGCTCCGGTTCTGGAAGGACCTGGATGAACAGCATCCGAGGCAGATGGGCGTGATTCCCGCGGCCATCGCGGTGATCAAGGAGATCGTCACGCACAACAACTTCAAGGAATGCGATGCGAACCAGGAGCGTTACCTGGGGCACCTGGGGATCTTCTACGGTTTCGTCGCGCTCTTCATCACCACCACCGCCATCGTCATCGGGATCTACTTTCTCAGCCTCGTCATGCATGTGCCTCCCACGCCCTGGCCCCTGTGGAATCCCGTGAAGATCCTCGGAAACCTGGGTGCCGTCGCGCTCCTGGGCGGTCTCTTCCTCGTGATCCGGGAGCGTCTCCGGGAAGACAAGGAAAAGACGGCCAGTTCTTATTATGACTGGTTCCTTCTCGGGCTGATCCTGGCCGTGGGCGCCTCCGGGTTTCTTGCGGAGGTCATTCGATTTGTCGGCATTGACTTCCTTTATTACATCCTTTACTTCATCCATCTGGTTTGCGTCTGGTCCTTGTTTGCCTACAGCCCGTTTTCCAAGCTTGCACACATCGTGTACCGAACCGTTTCCCTGATCCATGCCAAGGCCTGCGGGAGGTACCTGATGGAGAGAAACCCGGTGGTCGCCATTGCCGAGGGGGATGCCCCGACGGCGTCTTGAACCGAAAATTCGTGAAGAGAATCGATTCCCCATATACGTTTGAAACATCTCGAGGTGCAAGGAAGAATAGAGAGGAGGTGAGAGGACAGGCATCCCGAAGTTTTCTTTTCCCAAACCTGTTGTTCGAATCCAGACTCAATATGCGAAAGAGGGAAAGGCTCCCGGGCATCATTCATGGGACCCTTTCTTTGATGAAGACGGCAACATCAATCTGGCAAGGAGGAAAAAAGGATGGCATTAAAACACAAAACCCCTCTGCTCGATGAGCTGGAATCGGGGCCTTGGCCGAGCTTTGTGAGCGATATGAAGCGGATGGCCGAGAAGAAACCCGAATGCGACGACCTTCTGGGGGTCATGGAACTCTCGTACGTGGACAAGGAGTGCCATTGGAAGCACGGCGGAGTCGTGGGCGTGATGGGGTACGGCGGCGGCGTGATCGGAAGGTACTGCGACCGGCCCGACCTGTTTCCCGAAGTGGCCCACTTCCACACGATCCGTGTCAACCAGCCCACCGGAAAATTCTACTCCACGGACCAGCTCCGGAAGCTCTGTGACATCTGGGAAAGGCACGGGAGCGGGATGACGAACATGCACGGGTCCACCGGTGACGTGATCCTCCTCGGAACGACCACGGACCAGTTGGAACCCTGTTTCGAGGCACTGACCAAAGAGGCCAATATGGACCTCGGCGGGTCCGGATCCGCTCTGCGCACACCGGCCTCATGCGTGGGCAAGAGCCGTTGCGAGTGGGCCTGCATCGACAGCCAGGCGTTCATCTACGATGCCACCAAGACCTTTCAGGACGAACTCCACCGGCCTGCATGGCCTTACAAGTTCAAAATCAAATCTTCCGGATGTCCGAACGACTGCGTGGCCGCCATCGCACGGGCCGACTGCTCCGTCATCGGGACCTGGAAGGATGACATCCGCATCGACCAGGAGGCCGTCCGAGCCTACGCAGGCGGCGACTTCGCCCCCAACGGCGGTGCGCACGGCACGGAAAAACGTGCCCTGGATATTCAGAAGGAGGTCATCGACCTGTGTCCCACAAGGTGCATGGCGTGGGACGGGAAAGAACTGAAGATCTACACGGAAAACTGCACCCGTTGTATGCACTGCATCAATGTCATGCCCAGAGCGTTGATGCCAGGAGTCGAAACGGGTGCCACCATTCTGATCGGGGCCAAGGCACCGATCCTTGAAGGGGCCCAGATGTCCAGCGTGATCATCCCCTTCATGAAGATGGAACCTCCCTTCGACGAGTTCAAGGAATTTGTGGACAAGATGTGGGACTGGTGGGACGAGAACGGCAGGAACCGCGAGCGGATCGGAGAGCTGATCCAGAGGCTCGGCATGCGTTCCTTCCTTGAGGCTGTTGAACTGGGACCCGATCCCAGGATGGTCAACACACCGCGGTACAATCCCTACATCTTTTTTAGAGAGGACGAGGTGGAAGGTGGTTGGAAGCGGGATGCCGCCGAATATCGAAAGAAACACCAGGCCTAAGGAGGATGAAAAAAATGGCAGACAAAGAAAGACTTACCGATATCGGCCCGCCCGATTACAAGCAGTTCCTTCCTCCTGTCATCAAGGAGAATTACGGAGCATGGAAGTACCACGAGATCCTGGAGCCCGGCATTCTCGTACACGTGGCCGAATCCGGAGCCGAGGTTTACTCGGTGCGCGTGGGTGGCTGCCGGATCATGAGCGTGGAGCACATCCGGGAGATTTGCGAAATCGCGGACAAGTACTGTGACGGCCACCTGCGGTTCACGACACGAAACAACATCGAGTTCCTGCTCAGTGACAAGTCCAAGATCGAGCCCCTGAAGAAGGACCTTCAGAGCCGCGGGAACAAATTCCCCATCGGCGGCACCGGAGCCGGGGTCACGAACATCGTGCACACCCAGGGATGGCTCCACTGTCACACGCCGGCCATCGACGCCTCGGGCGTGGTCAAGGCCGTCATGGACGATCTCTTTGAAGACTTTGTTTCCATGAAGCTTCCCGCCCAGGTGCGGATCTCCCTGGCTTGCTGCCTGAACATGTGCGGTGCGGTCCACTGCTCGGATATCTCCATCCTGGGGATCCACAGGAAACCGCCCCTGATCGAGCATGAAAGGTTGGACGCGGCCTGCGAGATCCCGCTGGCCATCGCCGCCTGTCCCACGGCCGCCATCAAGCCCAAGAAGATCAAGGTGGGTGACAAAGAGGTCAAGAGTGTAGAGGTAAACGAGCCCCGGTGCATGTTCTGCGGAAACTGCTACACCATGTGTTCGGCCATGCCGCTGGCAGACCACGAGGGAGACGGCATCGCCCTGTGGGTGGGAGGTAAGGTTTCCAACGCCAGAACGCCGCCGAGCTTCTCCAAGCTGGCTGTACCCTTCCTGCCCAACGAGCCGCCTCGATGGCCGTCAACGGTGCAGGCCATCAGGAAGATCATGGAAGCCTATGCGGCAGGCGCCAACAAGTACGAGCGCGTAGGCGAATGGATCGAAAGGATTGGCTGGGAGCGGTTCTTCGAGAAAACCGACATCGATTTCAAG
>CAZSUQ010000640.1:0-3755 GCA_964609935.1 uncultured Thermodesulfobacteriota bacterium
CACGGCATACCTCCTTGGAGAGGAAGGAGAACTGCAAGGGAAGTACGACAAGGTCCGCCTGCTTGCATTCGGGGAGTACATCCCCTTCTCGGACTGGTTCCCACAGACCAAAAAGTGGATACAGGGAGTGGGCGACTTTGAAGCGGGCGAGAAGATCGAGCCGCTCTGCACACAGGGGGTCTGCTTCGGTGTACTGATATGTTACGAAGCCATTCTAGACGGCATTTCAAGAGACTTTATCAACCGGGGTGCATCCTTTCTCGTGAACATCACCAACGATGTCTGGTTCGGGGACACCAACTGCCCGGAACAGCATCTCATGCTGGCTGCCTTCCGGGCCGTGGAGAATCGTGTCTGGTTGGTGCGTGTGGCCAACACAGGGATCAGCGCCTTCGTGGATCCGGTGGGCCGGATCCTTGGACGGACCCCCCTGTACGAGCAGGCCGAGCGCTTCCGCAGCATTGAGTTGATGTCCGTCCCCACGATCTACAGGGCCTGGGGCGACTGGTTCCCCACCATCTGTTCCCTGATCATGGGGCTTTTGTGCCTGCTGGGCTGGATCCAGGTGAAACGGGGATCATGAGAAGACCAGAGACTCTCTGTCATGTCCCGGGCGGAAGCCAGCGACGAAAGTGCTCGCACAGGTAACGGGCCGCCTCCTTCTCCTGGCCCATGAAGAAATGATCCGCACCGGAGATCACCTTCCCCTCCCGCATTCCTTCCGGACCTCTCAGGAGGCTTTCCTGCCCTTCCACCGGGCAGAAGGTGTCACGGTCGCCGGTGACAAAGAAAAAGGGACCTGGATACCGCTCAATGAAATCGAATGTGAGAATGCCCAGGGGAGGCGCAACAGCGCCTGCACACCGGATGAGATCCCCCAGGTGCAGGGCTGCGCGAAGCCCGACCCATGCACCAAAGGAATAGCCGAGCAACCCAAGCCCAGAGCTTCCTGTTTTGTCCAATGCCTTCAGGTATTGCAGGGCCCCTTCCACGTCCTTCATTTCTCCTTCCCCGCCTTCATGCTGCCCTTCGCTCCTGCCTGCTCCACGAAAATTGAAGGCGAGCGACACATATCCCTGCTCAACGAATTCATCAAAAAGGGCATAGACCACATTGTTGTCCATGGATCCACCCATCTGAGGATGCGGATGGCAGATCACGACCCCTGGAGCCTCCTCTGTATTCTTATGGTATCCCAGAACCCCTTCCAGTTGAATTTCCCCCACCGGAAAGGTTACATTTGTACGAAAAACGGACATCTTCTGTCTCCTCTTGTTGCCCTTTGTAATCAACGGCCCTTGGATTTGCCGCTGCTCAACCTTTGTCACAGGATTATTAGCATACCCCTTTCCCTGATGGAAGCCGGGATGAGGACTCTTTCAGGGACGAATACATTTTCCGTGTATACGCTCGAAAACCTGGCATGTGTTTAAAGCATTCCCTCAAGAATCATGTATGTATTACTTTAACAACTATTATTAACTGTCTGTTTTTAATGTTATAGTTATTGTTAATTTCTGTCTGAAAAGAAAATCTCAACCATCGGAGACCTATCCATGCCTGTCAAACGAACCCTTTCTGTCGAAGATATCCTGCTCCAACTGCCTGCACCCACGGAGATGGAATACCAGTGGATCGGGCAGGAGGAAGTGGTCAAGCAGCTCATGGCCGCCTGGATGGTCCTGGAGGAAAAGGACCAGCCCTTGAATCCCCGGCTGGTGGGAAAGCCGGGGATGGGGAAGACCACATGCGCCTATGCTGCTGCCAAGGGGTTGAAACGTCCGGTCTACCTCTTTCAGGCCACCATGGACACGCGGCCTGAGGATCTCATCGTCATGCCGGTCATGGGCCCCAAGCAAGAGATTCGGTACATGGCTTCCAGCATTGTGGCCGCAGCGGTAAACGGGGGGGTCTGTATCCTGGATGAAGGGAACCGGATGAACGAACGCGCATGGGCCTCCCTGGCCCCCTTGCTGGATCATCGCAGATACCTGGAAAGCCTGATCACGGGCATCAAGATTCCGGCAGACCCGCTCTTTCGTTTTGTCACGACCATGAACGAGGATGCATCCACGTACGACCTGCCCGAATACATCCACTCCCGTCTCCAGCCCCAGATCATGATCGACTTTCCGGAGCAGGACGAAGAACGAGCCATCCTGAAGGCAAACATCCCGTTTGCCGAGGAAGAAATCCTGAACTACGTGGTCCGCTTCCTCTCGCATGCGCATAAGGCGGATCAAAGGTACACCGTACGGGACGGAATCAACATCGCCCGATACGCGCAGAAATGGCTCGAACAGGAGGGAGGCTCTTCCAGAGAAGGATTTATCAAAGCCCTCTTGTTGATCCTGGGCGAGGAGGCCCTCCCCTATGCATCGCCCTGATCCCTGGGTCATCTCTAAGGGGAGTCTCCGCTGCATGCCGGTGTGTCATTACCGGCTGGAGTTTTCGGAACTGGTGCGGCTCCTGTTCCGCAACCATCCACCCAAAGCCGTGGCCCTGGAACTTCCCGGACATCTCACCGAAGCCTTCCTTCGGGCGGTCAAGCGTCTGCCGGAGGTCTCCATCCTCCTGTACCAGGCACCCTCGGGACGAACCATCTATCTTCCGGTTGAACCCGTGGACCCCTTTGTGGAGGCCACCCGCCTGGCCCTGGAGCGCGAAATCCCCGTACACCTCGTGGACATCAACCTGGAAGAGGCCTACCCTGTCTTCCAGGATCCGGTGCCCGACCCTTACTCGGTCTTCAAGATCGGCCTTGAAGCCTATTCCCATTCTTTTCAACAGCAATGGAAAGAGAAGACGGACACGCATCCCCTCGACCTCCAGCGTGAAAAGGGCATGGCCTTTCACCTGCAGGGTCTCCTGGAAGGATACGATGACCTTCTTTTCCTGTGCGGCATGTTCCACTGGAAGGGTGTTCTGTCCGGTCTTGACCGTTCGCAGGCCATCCCCCTGCAGCCCACACAGACATCTCCCGTCCAGGTCTTTCACCTGCACCCCTCCAACATGGATGAGGTGATGGCCACCTTTCCTTTTCTCAGCGCACTCTACGAAACCCGCCGGGATGCCCTGCCCCCAGAGCCGGACATGCAGCAATTCACGGTTCGGAGGAGGTTTCAGATCCAGGACCATCCCTTTCTTCTGCTGGGAAAAGAGGGCCCGCGCTTTGATGAGAAAGCCGCACTGGAGTCCTCCCTTCACCGCGTGGCGCGCAGGGCCGGCTTTGAGGGAGAAGACCCGGACCCTCCGGGACCGCTGGACCGAAATCGCACGAACTGGCACTTCTTCGAAGAAGCCCGTCGACATTACCGGGAGGAAACCGGTGAGGAGATCCTGGGTTGGCAGAAAAGGATCTTCTGGAAGTTCATCCGGAACTACGCGCTTCTGGAGGGCCTCCTCTTGCCCGATTTCTTTCACCTGCTTGCAGGCGCCCGCGCCAGCGTGGACGACAACTTCTGTTACAACCTCCTGCGCCTCGGCCGCTTCTACCCGTGGCAGCAGGAAACCTCTGACTGCCCGACCCTGAGTGTCACCGGCGACGAGGTCTGGCTTGGGACCCGGAAACTCCGGGTGAGACGTTTCCTGCCGCACAAGAAAAGGACGC
Organism: uncultured Thermodesulfobacteriota bacterium; assembly: GCA_964609935.1. Taxonomy (GTDB): domain Bacteria; phylum Desulfobacterota; class DSWW01; order DSWW01; family DSWW01; genus CAYTRL01. The sequence goes on from CAZSUQ010000640.1 coordinate 3,611, forward strand.
TTCCCAGGCCTCTGAGGAAAAAGCGGAAGGGGGAGCGACACCCTGGAGAATGGCTCGAGAGCTTTGACGGAACCGCGTTGTGTTCCTATCCTCCGGAAGACCTCGTGATCGAGAACTACGGACAGGTGCTCCGGGAGGAGTGGCC
>CAZSUQ010000641.1:0-3743 GCA_964609935.1 uncultured Thermodesulfobacteriota bacterium
TGGGAGAGACCGAGCGAGTTTCTCCTGAAGGATCGGAAGGAGCAGCTCTGCTGCAAGCTCGTGTCCTTCCGGGTTCCAGTGTCCGTCCACGAAGTAGTGCAGGTCCGGTCGATCATCCATGGTGGGAGCCGTGATGACCTCGATGTCGTGCCGCTGAAAGAGTTCAAGGAGATGCTGCCTTCGAACCCCTTCGACCCCTACGATGAATGCGATGGCGGGCCAGCCGTTCCGTTGGCACTGAAGGAGGACCTGATCAAGAATCGCCGTAGTCAGGCGGTCCTCATAGGATCCTTGGGGAGGGACAAAAGGTGCCGCCTCAGCGGACGGCACGGGGCGGACCAGGACGTCGCGGTGCTCGCGAATGAACTGGAGCAAGAGGGAGACGACATAGGAGTAGGAAAGGCCGGGTATCCATTCGAAAACAACCTGGGATCTTCGTATCCAGTCGGGAGCGGGAACAGGGTTCTCTCTCAGGACGTTTGTCGTCTTGTCGAGTTCATAGAGGTTTTCCACAACATTTTCGTCAAAATCGTTTGCCATCATCTGAAGAACGACGAGGCGAGGCTCGAAACGCCGACCTTCTCTTTCTAGGAACTTGAGCCAACGGCCGTTTCCGTTGTATCCCATGCCTGCATTCACAACCGGAACCCAGGTTTCTGAAGCCCCGTTGTTCAGGGCACGACGGATCAATTCAGGGAACTCTTTCCCATCGTTCACACCGTACCCCATGGTAAAGGAATCCCCGAGAAAGAGGACCCCCCGAGCCGGAAAACCGTTCGGCTCAGGGCCGCGAAATCCCAGCGAATTCGTTGTGAATGCAAAGGTGAACTCGGGTGTCGTGCGCTTTGCGTGGAAGCCTTGTTTCAGCCGGGTTCCGTAATGAGGGCAGTACGTCGTTAAAACCGGACCGACGTTTCGTATGGGAACGAACAGGCGAAGGAAAGCCTCTGCGAGAAAGAAGGCGAACAGGGTGGAACCCAAGAGCAGGGTGAGGTTTCGCAGCCTTACGGAAGGTGCGCTTGGAATTTTTCCCATGGACGTCATTGGTAGACCATCATCGGGGAAAAGAGATGAGGAGCCGTTGGGGAACGTTGACGGACAAAGGCTCCCGTGTTTCACCGCATAGAAAGCCATTAAGCGGCAAGCAAGGCGGGGTGTCAAATCGGAATGAAAGGGCCTCCAGGGCGAAACAAAATGCTTGCCGAGCTAAGGGGCCACAGGTTCGAGCCTTTGTGGTTCCCCACATGTCGGCTTGAAGGGGTGAAAGGAAATACGATATGAAAGAGAGGTTTTCATGAAACTTCTTTTAAGGGTTTCCACTCTTTCACTTGCTGAAAAAGTGGCCAGGCTTTTCGTCCCCTGCATGAATGGGACCGCATGAAACGAAGAACGCTCTCTTTCTTTCTTTTGTTTCCCGCTTTGATTGTGGGAGGGATTTTGGCGGAATGCCTCGTTCGTCTCTTCTTCCCTCAACCCTTGCCTCCCAGAGGGTTCTACGTCGCGGACGAGAAACGGATCTATCGGTTGGCGCCGAACTTCCATGCAAGGATCGAGTCCTTTGAACTCTCCTACTCCGTCCGAACGAATGCCCATGGATTCCGGGACGATCCGGTCGTCAGGGATCCCTCGATGCGCAGCATTCTCTTTCTGGGAGACTCCTTCACGTTCGGCGTGGGTGTCGAACAAAGAGAAACCTTTGTGGAACAGGCGGAATCGTTCCTGAACAGAGACCGGAAGACAAGGAGGGTCCAGTGTATCAATACGGGTGTGCTAGGTTACGGGACCTACCACGAACGGGAACTCCTGAAAGAGGCGATGGACCTCTTTCATCCTGAGATCGTGGTCCTCGCCTTCTGCCTGGACAACGATTTTGAAGATAACCTTGAGATCTTTCACCGTCGTGTTGAAGACGGGTACCTGGTCAGCCAGAACCCTTCCGTTGATCCTTCCTTTGTGAGGAAAGGCTTGTGGTTTGTGGGCAGGCGTTCACATCTCTATCGGTTCGTTTTGATTCGAACAAGGATACTGCTTCAGCGCTATCACCTCATGGGAGGAGGCCTGGAGCCGATACGTGCCGCTTTCAACCGGAATGTTCCCGTGGATGCGGAGCTGTTTCAGACCGGATTTCAACTCCTGCGGGAAATCCACGATCTGTGCAAACAGAAGAACGTTGGATTCATGCTGGTCCTGATCCCGCAACATTATCAGATGAGCGAGGCCTCTTTTCGCGCGTCATTGGCGTATTTCAAGGAAGACGCGCATGATTATGAAAGGGACTATCCGAATCAGCTTCTCAGGACGTTTTGCCGGGGGTTGCAGGTTCCTTTTCTCGACTTGTTGCCTGTTTTCGAAAAGGCCGACAGGCCACTTTTCTTTCAAAGACGGGATAAGCATTTCAACCGGGCCGGACACCGGGTGGCCGGAAGGGCCATTGCCGAAGCGATTGAAAGAGAGTCCCTGGGGACACCCGGTCATCGCGAGGAAGAGTAAACATTGATGAACCCCACAGGGAAAAAAGCCTGGATCCTGATCGTTCTGGTCTTGAGCCTTCTCCTCGGAGGGTACGTACGATTTCACAACCTGGACCAGGGCCGTTTCACGGAGTCGGATGAACTCCGTTCCGTGAACGCAAATCTCTGGAATCCTTTCCTGTACCTTACGTACAAAGTGCCCGTCCTCATCATGGGCGAGAGACAGGAAGCCGCTCTTTTCACCACCGCCTTTTTCGGTGTTTTGAGCCTCCTCGGCGTGTTCCTCATAGGGAGAAGCCTGTTTTCAGCAAGGGTGGGGTGTTACGCGGCTTTTGTCTGTTCGTTGATTTGCCTCCACGTCAGGTATTCTCGGAGTGGATATGCGGCGATCCTTCAATCCCTTTTGTTGTTGGCCTGTTTCTGGCTTCTGAGCGCCTATGTAAAAGACGGGAAGAGACCGTATGCCTTCCTGCTCGGGCTGTTCTCGGGCTGCGCCTTCATCACCTATGTGCCGTCCTATGCCCCCATCGCGGTCCTGATTGTGCTGTTCCTCAGCGTCGGGATTCTGTCTAAAGTCCCGAGAAGTCTTCTGTTGAAAGACCTTATCCTTTTTGCCGCAGCCGCCATTCTGCCGGCCCTGATCATGGAGGTCGGGGCCCAGGCCTTTGGACACTCGTATTTCCAGTCCCTGGCGACCTATGGGGTGAGCACCTCCCATTCGGTCCCGCCGGAAAGCCTTGTTGACCTCTTCGTGTTTCCCAATACGTTGAAAGCATGCGGGGGAACCGTTCAACTCGGGTTGTTGATTGCGGGTTGCCTGTTCAATCCGGTGCATTTTCTGGTGACCAAGCAACGAGAATCCGGGGTCCTTTTCTGTTTCTGTTTTTTGGCGCCCCTTTTGTTTTGCCTCATGGCAGGACTGAGGGTGCACACGCATTTCGATGTGCATTATGTTTACCTGCTCCCCTTTTTTTCTCTCCAGTGCGGGATGCTCCTTGCCTGGATGGAGAAGAGGACACATTGGATCGTCGTTGTCTCGATCCTTGCAGGGTTCGCCCTCGTTTCCCTTCCGGCCTCCACGGCCTTGAGCCGGGACACGTTCAAGATCGCGGAGATGACGCAGTGGTTGGCGGGCGAGGGGATTTCCAAGGAACAGATTGCCACGAACCTGGATCTTCGAGAGGGAAGGGAGGCGACCCGGACCACACCCGTACCCGGTGAAATGGTCCACGAGCCAACGGAATACTTCGCGATTGACTGGGAGAGGATGAG
>CAZSUQ010000642.1:0-3741 GCA_964609935.1 uncultured Thermodesulfobacteriota bacterium
GGCACCGGGCTCAGGCCCTGCCGGTTTTTCAACGGCAAGGCCATCGTGTCCCTGATCTTCTTCAACTACCAGAACGTCACCATCGGCGCTTACGAGGAGGCGGTGATCTCCATCATGGTCCATCCGGAATCCCTCCCGGAACCCCGTCTCCCCTTTTCCACGTTGCTGTTCAGGAAGAAAGGGGAGAACTGGAAGCACATGGGCGCTTATGTGCTGGAAATGCCGGTCACGATCCCGGCGGCAAGGGCCGCCGGAAGAGAGATCTGGGGATTTCCGAAGTTCCTCACGCAGATTCCTTACCGGCTCGCCGGAAACGCCTTCGAGTTCGGCGTTCAGGATCCGGACACGGACGAGGCCATTGTTTCCGTGAAGGGGGAGATGGGAGCGGGCTTCACCGCCCGTGCATTCGATTTCGTCTCCTTCACCAATTATGAAGACGCCATCTGGAAGGTGATCGTTGAGACGGACGGGAAGGTGAAGAACTGCACGTGCAAACGGGTGGAGGTGACGCCCGGCACGGGCGGCCACAGGATGGCGAAGAACGTCCGGGACCTGGGGCTTGCAGAGGAGAAGCCCTTCGTCATCATGGCCTCGGATTCCTGCCGGACGAGGTTGATGCCGGGCAGGCCGATCGCGGAATGGAAGTCTCCGCCTCTCCCCTATCCTCACCCGGAGGAGATCGAATTTCAGAAGAAGCAGGGATGAGCTCGTATATTGCATGAAACTTCACAGGTTCTCCTCCACCCAGGCACGGATCACCTTCATGGCCTGCTCGTAGGTGATGCAGGTCTCCCAGCCCAGTTCGGTCCTTGCCTTGGTTGTGTCCACGTCGTTGTCCCTGCCCATGAGACCTGCGGCGTGACGCGTCATCAGGGGCCGGACGCCAAAGGGTCGGCTGACCGTTTCGGACAGTTGCCCCAGGACCCATGCGAGCCTGAAGGGGACGCTGAACCGGGGCTTCTTGCCCAGCATGGCTGACAGATCCGTAAGGTACTCCTTCCATGTGACCTGCCAGTCGTCCCGGAAGAAGTACGTTTGACCCGGGGCCTCCTCCCTTGTTCCGGCCAGGACCATGCCGTCCACCAGGTTGTCCACGTACACGAGGCTCGCGCTGTACCTGCCCTGGTCCAGCAGCGGCACAGGGGCCTTCTGGAACATTCTCCCGAGTTCCGCCACCCACACGCTCCCGGGCCCCACCACATTGGCGGGCCGTACGATCACGCAGCCCTTCGGGAAACGCCCCGAGTAAGACCTGGCAACCTCTTCCGAGTCGAGCTTGGCATCGCCGTAAAAGACGCCGGTCTTCCTGCAGGGGTTCTTCTCGGTCATCCCTTTCATGTGCTGGCCCGTGCCGCAGGCGCAGATGGAACTCACCAGCAGGAACCGGCCTGCCCTGTCCGCACAGGCATCCAGCATGTTCCGGGTCCCTTCCACGATGGGTTCGTAGAACTGCTCGCGTGTGCCGTAGTCGAGCACCCGTGCAGCAAGGTGATAGACCACGTCCATGTCTTCACCCAACCCTGCGAGGGTCTCGGGCCGGGTGATGTCCCCCTCCCTGATTTCCTTTACGTACGCACGGATGTGCGAGCTGTCCTCTCCAGGAAAGGTGAGCGCACGGATCTCGTCGCCTCTCTGGGCCAGGGCACTCACGAGTTTCGCCCCGATGAACCCGGTGGAGCCTGTTATGAGTGCTTTCACGGCATCCCTCCTTTTTATCCCCCTGTACGGGGTTCTTGCTTCTCGTGCATTTCTCTCCAGGATCAACGCCAGGGCTGCCTGAGAACCCTGGACGACCGGGGACCATCCTCCCCGGCCCTTGGCTTTCCCGGCAATCGTGCTACCATCTTCCCAGGTACCGGGTTACGGTGACATGGTTATTTCAAAGAACAGGGTCACCTGTCAACGAGCGTTGAAAAGGGAAAGGACGAACGCATGAAGGCGCTGGGCATCGTTGGAAGCTATCGTGAAGGAGGCATCAACGACACGGTTGTGGAAAAGATCCTGGAAGGAGCTGCAAGCCAGGGAGCGGAAACGGAAAAGATCTTCCTGTCGGACAGGAAAATCGATTTCTGCCGCAACTGCCGCGAGTGTACGCAGTCTCCGGGGGATGAGCCGGGCACGTGCATTCTCAAAGACGATGTGCCGGAACTCATTCAAAAATGCCTGACCACGGACATCCTGATCCTGAGCTCACCGGTCAACCTCGGATCCATGACCGCCGTGAGCAAAGCCTTCCTGGAGCGCATGGTCTGCCTGGCCCACTGGCCCTGGGGGCAGGCGGCACCGAAGATCAGAAACCTTTCAGGAAGGCGGATGGCGGTCCTGGTGACCTCCAGCGTGGCCCCCTCCGTTCTCAGCCGCATCGGGGCGTTCCATTCCCTGACAGACCTGGGAAAGATGACCGAGCTCCTGCATGCAGAGGTTGTGGCCCGGCTTCATTACGGTATGGTGGCCATCCACCGGGACGGCGATCTCCGGGAAGGCCAGAAGAAGGCGGCAATCCGGCTGGGAAGCTGCCTGGTGGACCTTTTCCACGGGAACCTGGGTAGCAGGGTCAGGCTGCGTGCGATCCGACGCCTGGCGCAATCCGACCTGCCTCAACTCCCTTACGTGGGTCCTGTTTTCGACAAGCTTTCATCCATCCCCTTCGGAAAGGTGGAGTGAAGGGCCTGCTTTCTCCTAATCATCGCCCGCCGTGTCCTTGCCCCGCCGGCGCGACAGCGAGAGGATTCTTCGCACATTGAACAGCAGGCCCTTTTCGTCAATGGGCTTGTCCAGAAATCCCTCGGGCGGCTGAACCGTTCTCTGATAGAGCAACCTGCGCAGCTCGGGCTTTCCGGAAATGATCAACACCGGTATCCTCTTCAGGTCCGGGTCGCTGCGCATCTCCTCGAAAACCTCTCCCCCATCCTTTCCAGGCATGGAAAGATCCAGGGTCACGAGATCCGGCTTTTCCCCCCGGGCCTCCTCCAGGGCCTCGTCTCCGGACCGGGCCAGGCACACGGCTGCGCCGTTGTCCTCCAGCACGGTACAGATGAAGGTGAGGATATCCGGTTCGTCGTCAACCACGAGGATCCTGTAAAGGGACAGATCGATCATGATTCCCCTTCCTCCCTGTTCACCGTATTCGATCACGGCTCGCGATGGCCCTCCGCACGGCATCGTAGGCCGGCTTGGGCTCCCGGGACCGGTCGAGCAGGAGCGGTTCATTCGGTGCAAAGAGATTGAACGGCGAAATCTGGTCGAACCAGGTGTGGCCGTCGTCAATTCCCCACACGGTGATTCCCCGGCACGCAGGCGTCTCGACACAGGCTTCCGTAATGTCGCGGTACACGTCCGCTTGAGCCTCGTGGAGATCCAGGCCGCGTTGAAGGCGTCCCAGCATCGCGAGCTTGAGGATGTCCAGCTCCGTGAACTCGATCTGCAGACCAAGATCAGCGAGTTTTGTAAGAAAGCTCTTGAGCATCCACGGTCGGGGTGCGGCGACATACACGTGCCCCTGGATACCGGCGCCGTCGATCGGGACCCCTTGTTCGAGGAGGCCTGCCAGAAGGTCCACGAATGCCCGTGCCTTGGGTCCGCCATACGACTGGAAATACTCGTTCAGGAAGAGTCTTGCGTCAGGGTCGGTCTCGCGGGCGGCGTGAAACGCCTCAGCGATATACGAGGTGCCGGTCACCTCGTAGAAGATATTCGGGTCGAACCCGGACCCCACCATGGCCAGGGGTTCGTTGACCACGT
>CAZSUQ010000643.1:0-3717 GCA_964609935.1 uncultured Thermodesulfobacteriota bacterium
GCGGCACCACCATGTCCATCAAGGTCAAGCGCTTCTTTGACCTCTACAGCGGCCCTGTCTATTCCGTGCCCCTCCAGCATACCGGCACGTGTCCGGATTACTGCATACACAAGGGAGAACTGCGCCCCTGTGAGGAGGAATGCGAGTGCGCCTTTGTCAGGGACATCATCCAGGCGATCAATCAATGGAAGAAGCCGGATCAAGGGTGAACCCGGCATATACGGCTCATCTTTCAGAACACCTCCCCTTCCTTCACAGACTGTCTTAACCCTTGCCCCCTTTTCGTTTTCTCGGAAATGCCTGCACGAGGAGCCCATTGAAAAAGACCCTTTGGGCGGCCTGCGTGCTGCTCCACGACTGGCGGCACGCCCGGCCTGCTGGTGAGATCCGGGTTGACACGGACTACGGTACGGTGACGGTTCCCTCTGTGTGCTGGAACACGAAGTCGAGGATCTCGCCGAACACGCCGTTTCCTCCCTGAACGGCATTGTCCGCAAGAAGAACGTCGAAGTGGCCGTGACCTTCGGCGATTCGGACCTTGAAGGCATCCTCACTGGAGCGGGGCGTGCCGTCCCGGGTGGTCTCTGCAACCGAATCGGCGATGGGGGCCACAAGGGCCGGGTCCGGAACCATCCCGCCGCCGGCACCGATACAGAGGATCGGCACGTCCACCTTTGAGGTGTGAAAGAGGTTCAGGCCAAAGTCCACCGCCTGCCAGTCGTCTTCGCGAAGGTTCCCGAGCATGCCCACTGCGGATGCATCCACCCCGAGACGCGAGGCGAAATACCACTCCCCGTAGTTCGTGGGCCCCCTCCACATGGCCTCGGCGAGCCGCGAGACCTCGGTGACCTCTTCTCCGGGCCGGGTCTGCGGGATCCCTTCCACCTCGTTGTAATCGTGCCACGCGTAGAGCATCCCCGGCTCTGTCAGAGCGTATCCCGGCGTGACAAACAGGGGCACGGCAGGAAACGCTCTGGGTTTGGTCTTGTGGTGAGGGAAAACAAAGCCCATGCTCAGGTGGAAGGGTGTGATGACCTGGAAGTTGTCATCGAACAGGATCCCCAGGAGAGCCTCGTTGGTGACGACGAAGTCGTGCCGGGAAGGCGGGAGATGGAACCATGCATCCAGCAGGCTCTCCGAGAAGGTGAGATCCAGGAAGTACTCCACGTCCGCGCCGAGGACAAGGTCGTTGAAGCGTGCAATCCCTTCCGGGCCGTCATGGGGATCCGCAGGATCGTCGAACCGGGGATGGGCCGCCATGCCCAGCACCTCGGCAAAGGCGAGCAGCCCGGGCGTGATCTCTTGAAAGAAGCCCTCGTAACGGCTGGACCGGCCGTCACGAATCTTGTCGAGGTCGGCCAGGTACCTGTTCTTCGAGAGTGACGGCGCGCTCGCAACGATGGGAGCGTCCAGCAGGAACGAGGCAGCCGTCTGGTTGTAGCCCCCGTCTGTGAGGGTGGACTCCATGCCGTCAAAGTCCCATCCAAGATAATAGAGCACGTGCGCCACGCCCAGGGAGTGCCCTCCGATGATGAGGTTGGTCTGCCGCTTTTCCTCGGGCACCAGGTCCACAACTGCCTGAACGTCGTGCATCAGGCACGCCAGGCCCCACTCGGAGAGAAAGGGCACCTCCTCCTGTGCAAGAAAGCCCTGGAACGTCCCGCCGTTGAGCTCCTTGCCCTTGTAGTAGTAGTCGATGGCAACCTGAGGGTCGCCCGTGGCCTCCGCAGCCTCCATGCCGGTCAGGTCCTCCATGAGGTTCGGGCGCCGCTCCAGCACCCACACCTCCACGCCTCCGTTGCTCATGCGGATCATTTCCCGGGCCATGTAGTCGAAGTTGTTGGCCCCGGTGCTCCCGCCGGGCATCAGGATCATGATGGCGCCAACCGGGCTCCCCTTGTGCAACCGGTAACGGTAGAAAAGCCCTTCCTGGAAGGCCTCGGCCGTCTCGTCTCCGGTGACGGGATTGGCCGGGATTCGATACCCATCGGTGCGTACGAGCTCTCCTGTGAGCTCCATGGGGTCTGCAGGGCTCGAGGGGGGAGCCTCTTTTTCCCCCGTGCCGCTCGTGCAGGCAACAAGGGTCATGATGAGAAGGATGAAGGGGAGGAAAGAAACACGGAGGAGGTTGTGTCGCATCATAGCGGTTCTCTTCCTGGGCCTGTCATGCCTTTCACAAAATGCCTCAACAGCAACACAGTCTTTACCCTGGCCTTCCAAACCTGAAAATCAACGTAGCAAAGGGCCTCACCGATTTCAACCGCGTTCCCCTTTTGAGTCGATCCTGTTTGACCCGGGAGAAATGCCGGTGTTAGCATCCGGGGTGCATCGATTGCTTTCAGATCCCCTCATGAAGCGCATCTTGTAAACATCCAGGAGCCGAACCATTGGATCGACGAGAATTCCTCTTCTATTCGGGCTGTCTCCTTGCCGGTTCCACGCTCAGCGGCTGTGCCAGGCTCACCCCCCGATACACATCGCCCCGGAGGTGGACGCGTCCTGAGGAAAAGCTTCTCCTGAGGAATGCCTCCCTCATCGACGTGGAAAAGGGGAGGGTCCGTGAGGAACGGCATCTCCTGCTTCAGCATGGAAGGATCGCTTCCCTGCTCACCGATGAAGGCAGCCGGCGAATCAAGGCGGACCGCGAGAAGGACCTGGGCGGTGCGTATGTGATGCCCGGCATCATCAACGCCCACTGCCACATGACCCTGCCGGGCGGCGTGGGCTTCGGTCCCCGCCCGCTGATGGCCTTCAAGCGGCAGCTGGAGCGTGGTGCAGAGGAGTGCATCAAGCACGGCGTCACCACGGTGCGGGACATGCTCGCCCTGTCGGACTGGCTGGAAGACCTCAGGGAAAAGATCGCTCAAGGGCAGGTGGTGGGACCGCGTATCGTTCGTTGCTGTGCCATGGACGTGAAGGACAGCTACGGGGACCACATGGTGTTCCTGAGCGACAGCAGGTTCTGGAAGGAGGTCAACAGCCCGTCCGAGGCCAGGGAAGCCGTGCGCGAGGCCGTGGATGAAGGGGCTGACTTCATCAAGATCTTCCAGCAACCCCGCGAGATTGTTCTGCCGGGCGGGGATCTGCCGGTTATGGACACAGAGACGATGGGGGCGATCTGTGACGAGGCGGCCCGATACGGCAAGACGGCTGCCCTTCACCACACAACGCTTTCAGGTATACGCAAGGGCCTGGAGGCAGGGGTTCCCTGCTTCGAGCACCTGCTGCGCGACAGGCCGGTTACGGATGACGAGATTCAGAAGCTCAAGGACACCCGTGCATTCCTCATCCCCACCATATCCACACCATTCGGCCTTGCCCACAACAGGCAGGGGGATCCCTACTGGGGCAAGGGGTTGCTGCCCGAGATCGTGGAGATGCGCTCCAGGATCATGCCCGCATTGATTCGCGAGCATTGTGAGCCCGAGTTCGTTTCGAGCAGCCTGAAGTATTTCAAGAAGTTCTCGAACCGGGAATCCTATGAGAAGCGGCACCTGCTCCCCCACCCGGACCAGCGCCAGTTCACTGCCGCCCTGGTTGTGGGCGCGGAAAACGGGAAACGATACTACCAGGCAGGAGTCACCCTTGGCTGCGGCAATGACGGCGGGGTCCCCTTTGCCTTTCCAGGGGCCATGGATCTCGAGATGTAGTTGCTGGAGATCGCGGGATACAGGCCTGAGGACATCCTCCGCATGGCGACCCTGAACAATGCAAGGC
>CAZSUQ010000644.1:0-3706 GCA_964609935.1 uncultured Thermodesulfobacteriota bacterium
GGGCGGGCAGACCTTCACACAGTTGTAACACCTCGCGCACTGGTTGGGGTCCACCTTCACCTTGTTCTGAACCCAGATGCCCGTGAGCCAGCGGTTGATCACCATGCCGAAGCGCGTACTGGCAATGAAGCTGAAGGGCATCTTGAACTTGGGAAGAACCTCGAGTTGCCCGATGAGGTCCATCTCCCTGGGATCCATGGGCGCCAGGTTTCGATCGGCCGCTGTCCTCAAGTAATTCACCTTCAGAGGGGAGATGCCCATCATGTGGCACATGACCGCATCCAGGGCCACGGTATTGTCCGCGGCGAGGATCTTGCCCACGTGACGAAGCTTTCCGCTCGTGGAGGGGCCGTTCCCCTCCATGGCGATGATCCCGTCCATGATGGTGAGCTCGGGCGGCCGGATCTGGAGGATGTCCACCAGGGTCTCTGAGAACAGTTCGTTGTTCGGGGCCTTGAGATGGATCTTGGGCTTTTCGCCCCCCAGCACGTAGCCAAAGCAGTTCTTCACCCCGCCGCTGATGGTGGTGAAGATGTGGGTCTTGAACCTGGGCAGGTTCACCACCACATCCGCTTCAAGGACCTCCTTGGAAACCAGGATGCGGTCGATCAGGCGGGCGTTCACCTCCACCTCCTGCGTGTCCGAAGAGATGTCCTGGTAGGCACCCTCCGATGCCTCCAGGATCCCGCTCCTGCGTGCGCAGCGCTGGTTCTCCTTGAGTCCGGCCAGGGCCGGGTTGTCGCCCACGATGACCTTGGCCCCCCTGTTTCTGAGCGCCTTGACCACCGCGGTCACCACAGAAGGGCTGGTTGTGGAGCCCGAGTTTTCATCAAAATTGAAGTGCCCCAGCATGTTGGGTTTCACCAGAACCCTTTTGCCGTTCCACTCCATGGGGAACTTCTCGAGGACCTGGGGAATGACCTGCTCGACGTTGTCGAATTCGGCATCCTGGATGACGACTCTCGGCATAAGGATTCTCCTTTTATCCAAAAAACTCCATCCAGCTGAATGCCTCTACGACCTTCCTCTTTTCGTTCTTCTGCTTCATCTCGCCGTTGGCCCACTGCATGAATCCCTTGATCTTTGAAACGCGCGCAGTGGTTTCAAAGGTGTAGGCCTCGTCCCCCATGGTCACATGCGCCTTTTTGGGGAACCCGTCCTCGAAATTCTCCATCTTGATGGAGCAGCCGGTGATCTTCGGATCGCCGTTCTTCACGATGAAGCCCAGATTGAAATCGGCCTCGCCGTCAAAGCAGATCCCGTATTCCAGGGTCTGATCGTCATACCGGTTCGCCCAGACGATCCAGTACTTCTCCAGGAGCCGGTAGATCTTGCTCTGAAGCCAGCCGATGCCCGGTGTTCCGAATGCGCAGTCGATCCCTCCAAAGCCTTTCACCTTCTTCCCCTGGAACGTTCCCTTGACGATGCAGAACTCGGACATGTACAGGCCGTCTTCCATCTCTCCGGGGCAGAGGTACTTGAGGGCCGGCCCGATGGCGTTGAATTCCAGTTCGAGGTCGCCGTTGGCATCCTTCCAGTGGAAGCTCTGCGGCTTCAGGGTGATGTGGAAGGCGTTCGGGTCAAAGGCAGGCGCCACATGGATGACCTGGCGCTTGTCATCCTTTTCGAACAGGACGATCCCCAAGTTCAACCGCTTGTAAAGGCGTGTGGCAACCTCCTGGAGGTCTGTGGAGAGCTGGGAGATGAGCACGTTCATTGTGTACTCGGTCTTCCACTCCCTCAGGCATGCGTACCTGTTCCCCTCCTCGTCCACGATGCCGCACCAGAGCCAGGACCCCTGATACGCAAGACGGTGGGGCGTGTAGGTACGGAAGTAATAGGGGAGCGAAGGCTGGAAAGCTTCGGCCAGAACCTTTGAGCCGTATCGTTCGTCATAGGCTTCGCGTGCAATCGACATCAGGCACCCTCTTCCGCTGCTGACGGCCTCAGGAAACGCTTCGGAACGTTTCTCAAGGCCCTCCGGTTCAAAAACGATTGTCCAGTAACGAAGCAGACAATGTCAACGATCAGCCCGCCTGTTCCATGAACCCTTCTACTCCATCATGGGCGGCCTGTGACCGCTCAGCAATCCGCCGTCCACGGGGATCACCGCGCCCGTGACATAGGAGGATGCATCCGACGCGGCACCCGTGATCAGGGCCACCTTGTCCTGGAGCTGCCTGCCGCCCCCCATGCCTCACTCCTCTACAGGTTCCACACACCCCGGAGCTTTCGGAACTCGGGCGCCCGCTTCTCCAGAAAGGCCTTTGTGCCCTCGGCCGATTCCTCTGAATTCCAGTAAAGGTCGAGCGCGGTGTATCCCACGGCCTCGATCCCGTGAATGTGGTCCGTATCCGCATTGAAGGAGCTCTTGGCTATACGGAGCGCCGTGGGGCTCATCTGCAGGATCTCCTTGCACCAGGTCTCCACCTCGTCCATGAGCTGGTCGTGCGGAACCACCTTGTTCGCAAGCCCCATCTCAACGGCTTCCTGTGCGGTGTAACGCCTGCAGAGATACCAGATCTCCCTGGCCCGCTTCTCGCCCACGACCCTTGTGAGGTAAGCCGTGCCGAATCCGGGGTCCACGCTCCCGAACTTGGGACCCACCTGGCCGAACACGGCCTTGTCCGAGGCGATGGTGATGTCGCAGATCACGTGGAACACGTGCCCGCCGCCGATGGCATACCCGTTCACCGCGGCGATGACCGGCTTGGGGATGTGACGGATGATCCCGTGCAGATGGGTGATCTCGCCGCCGCGGAAGCCGTAGCTTCCTTCCTTCTTGGACTTCTGGTCCCCGCCGGTGCAGAAGGCCTTGTCCCCGGCGCCCGTAAGGACCGCAACACCCACGCTGTCATCGTCCCATGCATCCTGAAAGGCCTGAATCATCTCGTGTACGGTCTCGGCACGAAAGGCGTTCATGACCTTGGGCCGGTTGATGATCACCTTTGCAATGCCGTCCTTCTTTTCGTAGAGGATGTCTTCAAAACTCATGCTCCCTCCCTTTCAGATCCGTTATGTTTTCCTTTGACGTTTCCTGTCCGTGAAGCTCCTGGTCCTTTCCCTAGCGGCCGGCGGCAATCGCCTCATCACAAAGCAGGGCAATCTCAAAGACCTTGTCCGAGGCCAGGCTTGCCACGTTCCGCACCGAATCCGCTGCGTGATACAGCCCCTGCACCGTGGGCGACTTCACATCGATCTCCTCCGGAACGATGCCCCAGGGATGGCGCCCCCAGTTGAGCTGAAGGGTCAGCGCCTTCTCCTCGATGGAATCCATGAACCCGGGGAAGGCCTTTTCCATGGCATCCTCCCAGGCCTTCAGTGTGGAGTGCACCGCTTCCCTCGAGCTGTCCATCCCAAAGGGGGACGTGTTGTTGTTTGCCGTGATGAAGGTGGAGACCAGCTGCTTGCCCCCAGGAACGGTGGCATTGACAAAGTCCCCTTTGAGCCAGTCCCCCACGTAGACCGGCATCCCCTCGGGTGAGGCTGCAAACAGGTGGATCCAGCCGTAATACTCGTCCGGTATGACCTTCTTGTCCAGGAGGTAAAGGCCCGTGAGGTCTTCGTCGCTCAGGGCCAGGCCCACATCCAGGGCCTCCTGCCAGTTCGGGGGAAAGATCTCCCTGGGCAGGAGCCGCCGGTCCCCCACATTGAAGTACAGGGGCATGGCGGTGACAACGATGGGTGCCCTGATCTCATAGAGGAT
>CAZSUQ010000645.1:0-3701 GCA_964609935.1 uncultured Thermodesulfobacteriota bacterium
GGCTTGCCGGGTATGCGGAGATCGGCTGGTCGCCGGAAGCGAAGAGGGACTGGGAGGGGTATCAAATCCGCCTCGGAGCGCACGGGCCGAGATGGGACGCCATGAACGTGAATTTCTACCCGTCACGACGCATCCGCTGGGGCGTCACAGGGGATTGACAGGATCAGAGAAGAAGCAAGGCGGCCATCCTCTCACGAATCCCCGAATGCGGGGCGCTTTGCCATAAAGGTTGATATGGGGGAAGGGAGCCAAAGAGGCAAATCCCAGTCCGGAGGTCGAATGTCCAACTGCCACACCTTGTCTTTGTTCGGCGCGACTTCCACGATCCTGCCGTTCGCCACGTTTGTAATGAGCGTATTCCCATTGGGCAGACGGTCCGCATCTCCCCCCCAGCTTGAGAACATAATTCTTTCCGGTTCCTTCCAGAACCAAACTGCATTCGCAGTCCCAGCTACAGGGTCCACTTCGATCTCCAGTGCCCGGCTGGCCTGAATGGCGCGCTCATCCCCGTTATCGAACAGGAGAAAGCGATCCGTGTCGATCATTTCGATCTCATGGGCCGTGTTGAACAGCGGCTCAAGAATAATCCGGCGGCCGAAATCTCCGTGCTGTCCGCAGGACCAGATGATCTCCTGGGAGAAGTAGTCGATCATCCAGAAGGTGTCCAGGTTTCGAGAAAGCAACATAACCACCGCCGGGTAGGTCTGCCCGTCGTACACGAAATCCTCGATCACCTTCACGGTATTGCAGTGGCTCCAATCCTCGTAGTCGAAGACGCCATAGCAGAAATCGGGACCGTCGTTCTCCACCAGCGGGTCCACATACTCGTGCAGCGGCCACTCCCAGACGATCTCTTCGCTCGAAACATCGATCTCCACGATGCGGTCCGAAGTGATGGTGCAGAGTCCCGGCCCCATGATATTCTCAGCCACCAGGGTCATCACGCTGCCCCACGGGGTCCATGCAAGCGAGTGGTGTCCTTGGACTTCTTCCGCCTCCCAAAGGCTCTCATCGGTTTCCGGGTCCATAATGTTGGGATGGGATCCTTCCCGCATGGCCAACACGTTCCCGTTCTCCAGGACGTCCAATCCGATCCCGTGGCCGACGAGAGTTTCTAGCTGTGAACGATACCAGAGGATGTTTCCCTCCATGTCAACGATGAAGTACCCGGGCGTGAAGACATGGGTCTGGAAGTACGTGTCTGCGTGGTAGGCTCTTTCTGCGTCGTAGTTGGTTATGAAGACGCTGAAGTCATCGTGCGGAACGCACGCCGTGAGCAGGGCGAAGCCGAGAAGAAGAAGGTTCGTCCAGGTCCGAGGGGCAAGACGATGAACGCGAGACATTGAGCGCAATCCAGGATCGTCCCGGCCAGCTTTACGACCGATAACCATGAGTTCTCCTTGAATGTTTTTGTCGAAAAGCATAAAAGGTTCTCCCCGACAAGGAAAAGATGGGGCGAACCGCCTTGTAGGGTTTGGCATGTGGTATCAATCGAGGGGCAGGGAGCCCTCTTCCATGCTTCCTGTCCGAGCACATGCCTGTTTTGAGTGCCAGCATGAAAGAATGAAGTCCAAAAATACTGAATGCCGTGGAGATACGCCAAGTATATATACAACTTTTTGTTTGGATCCTGCAACCATGCTGTGTATCCTGTTTTCCCCTGTGGCGGTTCTACAAAGGGCCTTCTCGGAACTTCGGTACGCCGTACGACAAGAGCGAGCAAACATGTCACGGATGAAAGATCCCCTGATCCCTATTCTGCTGAAACTGGTATTCGTCTGTACCCTGATAGGCTTCGGCTTCACCGGATGTTCTTCGAGAAAGTCCACCCCTCCACACAACGGCGGCCTGCGCTTTCCGGACGGCTTCCTTTTCGGTGCTGCAACGGCAGGGTTCCAGTCGGACATGGGCTGTCCAACGCTGCCGGCCGAGGCGTGCGACGACGCGCGGTCCGACTGGTATCAATTCGTCACCTCCGAGGAGATGATCCATCGCTGGTACTCCTTCCTCTCGGGGCAGGATCCGTCCCGGGTCGGCCCCGGTCACTGGGAACTCTACGAAACCGACTTCGATCTTGCCGCAGGGCCGTGTAACTTCAACGCCTTCCGGATGAGCATCGAGTGGAGCCGCATCTTCCCCTTCTCCACGCACGGCATTGAAGGCTATGAGAACCTGCGGTCCGTTGCCGACGCCGAAAGCCTGAACCATTACCATCAGGTATTTGCCGCCATGAGGGCCCGAGGACTGGAGCCCCTGGTGACCCTGCATCACTACACGCTTCCCGTCTGGATCCACGATGGGGTCGGCTGCCACCTTGACTTCGAGAGCTGTACCGAGCGTGGCTGGATCGACAGGGAGGTCATCGTGCATGAGATGGCCAAGTACGCGGGCTTTGTCGCCAGGGAGTTCGGAGCGGAGGTGGACCTGTGGGGAACCCTGAACGAGCCCTATGCGGTTCTTCTTTCCGGATTCCTCCTGCCAACGCCTGTGCGGACGAACCCACCGGTCATGCTTCTGAACGGCCAGGCGTTCAAGACGGCCTACATCGCCATGATCGAGGCGCACGCCCGGATGTACGATGCGGTGAAGGAGCAGGACCTTGTGGACGCGGACGGCAACGGGCTTGCCTCCGAGGTGGGCATCATCTACGCAGTGGCACCGGTGGCCCCAAAGGATCCCTCTTCCGAAAGGGACCGGCAGGCCGCGGAGAACGTTTTCTACCTCTGGAACACGGCCTACCTGGATGCCGTCGTCCTCGGCGTATTTGACGAACACCTGGACCGCAATCCCGTGTTCCGGCCGGACCTGGCAGGCCGTGTCGACTACCTGGGCATGAACTACAAGGTCAGGATTACCGTGGAGGGGATTCCCTTCTCCCTCCTGCCAAACCTTTCACCTCTGATCACCTTCAACCCGCTGTCCCTGGAGATGGAGGAGGTCTACACGCGGGGCATCCATGAGATGGCCGTGCTCTTTCATGAACGGTACGACGGCCTCCCGATCATCGTAACGGAAAACAACGGCCAGAGCGTGCCCGAAGGGGACATGGAATCCGAGATCAGGTACGTGGTTGAGAACCTGAGCTGGCTGTCCCGTGCGATCAGCCGGGGCGTGAACATCCGGGGATATTTCTACTGGTCGCTCACGGACAACTTCGAGTGGAACCGGGGGATGGGGGTGCCCCTCGGGCTCTATCACGTAAGCCCCGACGACCCGGAAAAGCAGCGAACGCCGCGCGAGACCGTTGATGTCCTGTCAACCATCGCAGGCCATGGCTTGATCCCTCCCGAACTGTCCGAGCGCTACCCCGTGGGCCTGGATTGATGAATGATGCAGTCCGGGAGGCGCTAATCATCGAGATCAAAGAAATAATCCTTGTTGGTCAGCCCTTCCGTCTCTTCCTCCTCGACTTCGGGACGTTGCAGGTGGCTGGGCAGGTCGTCCCGATGTTTGTGAATGAACTCAACCTGGTCTTCCAGGTCGCCGGTTTCCTTCTCCCAGTATCTTTCGGTCCCAAAATGAGGAAAAGCAGGGGGAAAGGCCGGGTCGTCCCAACGCCTGGCTATCCATCCCGCATATCGGATGTAACGTAAGCTCCGAAGAGGCTCAATAAGCCGGAGCCAGGCAGGATCGAACTCCCGGAACATTCTGTACGCATCCAGAAAAACATTACGCTGACGCAGGCCCTCCTGGTCCCGTGC
>CAZSUQ010000646.1:0-3688 GCA_964609935.1 uncultured Thermodesulfobacteriota bacterium
GAAGTACTGATACGTCTTGTTAGAGACATTCGAAAACTGACTGATATCCCGAAACCAAAAGGGAAAAGACGCTCTATTGGCTTCATCGTTACAGGCAAACCTAGTTAGAGACCTTAACGTAGGGCAAGCGGCAACTCTATATTTCTATCAAAATCCTACATAAAGCTACACGCGAAAGACTCCAGGCTCGCAGTCAAATACTTTGTGAATGGTTTGGGTCGTGGAGGGAGAATTCCCGGGGATCAGCTTCGACCTGCTTCCTTCAGCCCATGGCCTTCCTGATCAGCAAATCCATCCGGACATGCTTTTCCACCTGATGCTCCACCCGCCTTGCACAGGACTTCCCCGGGAGCAGCCCTTCCATGAAGGGGATGTTGCCGAGCAGGGGGGCGGGACTCCATTGCTGCAGCACGGACGGATTGGTCTGCGCGGCCAGGCCCCTGGTCTTGTCCGGGTCGTTAAGCACGATCCCGATCACAGGGATTCCACGCCGAAGAAGGCATTCCAGGCTGAGCAGGGAGTGGTTCAGTGTTCCCAGGCCGATACGACCCACCAGGAGCACGGGGACACCAAGCTTCACCATCACTTCCACCATGCAGGACCTGCGCGTGATGGGCACGAAGAGGCCGCCCGCACCTTCAACGAGGGTGATCTCATGGCGGGAGGAGATCTTGCGGTACTCGCTTGAGATGCGTGCCATGCTGATCCGGACCCCCTCCCGCTCGGCCGCCACCTGCGGGGCCAGCGGTGCTGTGAGCCGGTAGGGAACGATCCGGTCCAGGGGTTCCTGGGACCCGGCCATGAGGCGAAGGAGGCTTCCGTCCCTGGGGATCCGTTTCCCCTTTCTCATGGCGCAGCCGGTCTCCACCGGCTTCATCACGCCCACGGAGATCCCTCTTGCCTTCAGGCAGGCTGCGATACCGCCCGCCACGAGGGTCTTGCCCACACCCGTGTCCGTGCCCGTCACAAAGAGTCCTTTACCGCTCATCGTCCGGTTCCGTTTTTCTTGCGGCGAGTTCTTGTTCACGATTCGGTGACCTGGCGGATGCAGGCATGGACGATGTCCATCATCCGGTCCAGCTCTTCCATGGAGAGGATCAGCGGGGGCATGATCACCATCACATCGCCCAGCGGTCGGATCAGGAGGCCGTGCCCGCGCGCCTCCAGGGCCACCCTCATCCCCATCCGTTCCCCCACGGGATAGGCCTGCTTGCTCTGGCGGTCTTCCACCAGCTCGATGCCTGCAAGAAAGCCGCACTGCCGCACGTCTCCCACGTGCACCAGGTCGCGGATTTCATCCAGCCGCTTCCCCAGGCGTTCGATCTTGGGTTGAAGATTGTCCAGGGTCTTTTCGTCCTCGAAGATCTTCAGGCAGGCCAGGGCCGCCTTTGCGGCCAGGGGGTTCCCGGTGTAGGTGTGCCCGTGAAAGAAGGTCTTCTGTTCGTCGTAGTCACCGATGAAGGCCTCGAAGATCTCCTCCCTCACAAGGGTTGCAGCCAGGGGAAGGTATCCGCCCGTGATCCCCTTTGCCAGTGCCATCAGGTCCGGGCACACCCCTTCCTGCTGGCAGGCAAACAGGGTGCCCGTGCGCCCCCATCCCACAGCCACTTCATCGGCAATGAGCAGGACGTCGTGTTCCCTGCAGAGCCTTTCCACCTCCTTCAGGTACCCTTTCGGGGACGTGATCATGCCGGCCGCTCCCTGGACCAGGGGCTCGATGACCAGTGCGGCCAGCCCGTGTGCCTGCCTTTCCATAAAGTCCTCCAGCTCCTCCAGGCAGGCCATGCCGCAGCCCGGATGAGCCAGACCGAGGTGACACCTGTAGCAGTACGGGTAATGGACCCTGCAGGAGGGAAAGAGCAGCGGGCCGTAACAGCCGTGAAACAGGTCCATCCCTCCCACGCTCACGGCGCCGAGGGTGTCGCCGTGGTACGCGTTGTGAAAGGAAAGGATCTGTCTCTTGGCCCTCTTCGCCGGATCGGGTTGCTGCTGCCAGTACTGGAAGGCGATCTTGATGGCTGCCTCCACGGCCGTGGACCCGTTGTCCGAATAGAAGGTCCGCGTGAGCCCTTCCGTGGAGATGGAGGCCAGCTTCTCAGCCAGCTCGATGGCCGGGATGTTGGAGACACCCAGAAGCGTGGAGTGTGCCACCTGTTTCAGCTGCTCCTTGACGGCCTCGTCGAGCTCCTTTTTCCTGTGCCCGTGCAGGGTGACCCAGAGGGAGCTGACCCCATCCAGGTAGCGGTTTCCCTCCACGTCGATCAGGTAGGGGCCTTCGCCTTCTGCAACAATGAGACAGGGCTGCGCCGCCCACTCCTTCATCTGGGTAAAGGGGTGCCAGAGATACCGGTGGTCTGCTTCGACGAGCCCGGCGATCCGTTCAGGTGAAAGGGGCAACCAGTTATTTTGTTTTTCCTGCATGCAATCTCCTGTCGCGATTCTTGAATCAGCCCGGTGCTTCTTGTGGGATCCGGTTGTCCTGTTCGTCCTCAATGGTGATTAGAAGGCCGGGTGAAAAAATGTCTATTCAAAAAAGTTACGGGGCGTATTGTCCGTCATCCAGGGTTTGATTCTCCATGGTTGTCCGGTCTGACGGCACAGAGGGCGCTGAAGCGAGCGCCTTAAGAGCAGCACGAATATCCTCGTCGGTGTGGGTGGCCATGAGGGAAAAGCGGATCCGCGCGGTTCCCACGGGTACGGTGGGAGGGCGGATCCCCTGGGCGTAAACCCCCTGGAGCAGGAGGTGTTCGCAAAGGTCCATGGCCATTGCCTCCTCGCCCAGGACCACACACTGTATGGGCGTCAACGGTTCCGAAACGGGAAAGCCAAGCGACCGGAGTCCCTTTCCTAGGGCCCGGGCGTTTCGGTGGAGACGCTCCCTTCGTTCCGGTTCGTTTTCCACGATCTCCAGGGCCTTGCGTGCAGCGGCGAGCACCGGCGGAGGCAGGCTGGTGGAGTAGATGAAGCTGCGTGCGTGGTTGATCAGGAACTCCTTCAGCGAAGCGTTACATGCGGCAAACGCGCCAAACCCTCCCAAAGCCTTGCCCAGGGTTCCCACAGAGATGTCCACCTCATCTTCCAGCCCGAAATGCTCTGCCACGCCCCTGCCTTGTGGACCCATCACACCCACGGCGTGGGCTTCGTCCAGCATGAGCAAGCAGTCGTAGCGTCGTGCCAGATCCACGAGATCGGGCAGCGGGGCCAGGTCTCCATCCATGCTGAACAGCGTGTCCGAGACGATCAGTCTTTTTCCCGTGCCCGGGGAGGAGCTGAGAAGGGACTCGAGATGATCCGCATCCCTGTGGTTGTAGATCTTCACCTTTGCCCGGCTCAACCGGCATCCGTCGATGATGCTTGCGTGGTTCAGCGCGTCGCTGAAGATCGTGTCCCCCTGGCCCATGAGTGATGAGAGGACCCCCACGTTTGCTGTGTATCCGTTGTTGAAGAGCAGGGCTTCCTCGGACCGTTTGAAGGAGGCCAGCCGTGCTTCCAATTCCTCGTGCAGTCGCATGTTCCCGGAGATGAGCCGGGACGCGCCGGAGCCGCATCCGTAACGTTCTGCAGCCTTCTGTGCAGCCTGCTTGAGTGCCGGATGATCGGCGAGGCCGAGATAATTGTTGGAGCAGAAGAGGGTAACCGGCCTCCCATCCAGAACGATTCGGCTGTCCTGGGCCGATTCCACGCGACG
>CAZSUQ010000647.1:0-3679 GCA_964609935.1 uncultured Thermodesulfobacteriota bacterium
ACAAGGGGAAGTAGATCCACTCAGAACATAATCATACTCGCACCATAATCGCCAGAAATTCGTAAGAACGCATCTTTTCATATTTGAAAAGAATACGTTATCAAGTGCCGAGGTGTTCTGGATATCATATTTTGAGAATAATGAGAGATGGATCTCGCATGGCAAGCGGGATATAACGCAGAACCGGGGAGATATACCTTGACGTCGCTCCCGCCCCGCCGGGAAGAGCTTTCCCCAATCATCCAAGAGGCAGCAGGGCCGCCTGTCTCGATGTAAGCAGCTGATTTTGTAGCAAAACAAAGGTTGCCTGTCCGTTCTTACAGCTGTACGTCCTTGGGAGCCAGAATCCACAGTCTGTAAGAACGTCCCCGGTTCTTACAGACTTTTTGTTTTCGAGAACCGGCATTGCTGAGGTAAATGTGCTCGTCGATTCACGTGATCTTGGATCGCCGGCTTTCCATCCAGGCTATTCTTCTGCGATCAACACCCTTGATCTGCGTGCTTGAATTCTAAGCTCAATCCAGTTGTCGAGTTGACTCACTTCCTCGATTTCCCCTGACTCGGGGTACAGGATTCGAACACGGCGTGTCGGGATATTCAAGCTCAGTCTCTGACGTTGATCCTTGTCGGACTCATTGAAGAGGAACAGGATATGGGTACCCTTATGCTCACGGTGGTCGAGCGAAAACCCGAACTCTTCTCCGCCAAGCGGTTCAAGTACCGGTTCCAACCCCGAAGCGCGTAGCTCCAAACCGATTCCTTCCACATCCGGCACAGACCTTATCCTCGACTGTAATTTCTCAACGCTATCCCTTACGGCTCTATCACGTCTCTCGTGGTCAAAAAAACCCGGCGCCCTTTCGGGCAGTGTGCCAAGGACCAGCACTGGAATGCCTGCGGAGGTCAGTCTCTCGATGGATTGCATAAGTTCCGGGGACGACATATGGAGGTCCGTGAGCAAAAGCCCTTCGAAGTGAGCTGCACCAACCGCGAATCCTCCCGACTGAACGCTCGCTCCGGTCAAGCCTTTGCGACTTACCCTGTCGTAAACAACGCCTGCGCGTTTGAGCGCCAAACTGATCTCGGATTCACCTTGTTTGGGCAGAGGCCCAAATATTTGTGATAACATTTGTGAGACATCATCGGGATATTCACGTTCGCTATGCAGCCATGCAAGGTCGGCCCTGTGTGTTCCCCGGGTGAGGATATAACTTAATCGAGAAAGCTCCCGGTTGAAAGCTGGCAGGTCCTGCCACACGGGATGGTCCGGATCGATCCAACTGCTAAACGGCACTGGCGAAACAGAGCCCGGGTCGGGGAATCCTTTAAAAGGATACCATTGCTGGTCGTTCTCGCGAACATACTTGTAGGGATGACCATGGTGGATAATTCGGGTGATTCCAGCGCTGAATGCGCGTCCTGCCAGAAGATGAAAATCCTCAAGCGAGAGGGAACGGGGGCTCAATGACATACCTACGAAGCTTTCAGAAGAAATAATGGTGTGCCTTCCCGTATGTCCGGCGGAAGACGCCAGTTTCAGGAAATCATAGGATCCTCCTGCAAACAGGCCTTCGGATTCAGGAATGTCTGCCATCTCGTAAGCATCAAGATAGTCGCCATAACCTCCGTGCGCCTGCAGTCGCAAAGAGATACCGAGTTTGCGAGTCCAGTTCTTCAGAGGGACCAGGAAAGACTCTTGAAAGACCTCGGCACGCACAGCTTCATAATCTTCACGGACACGAATGCCTAGCTCGTTGGAACCATACACAGGTTGCGGTTCGCGTTGGAACATCTCTAGATACTTTACTTCCCCGCCTTTCAAAAAAACCAGGGGAAGATAGGGTGTCATGTCGTAGCCTTTGATCTCCTGGAATCGAGTTCGAAACCCTGACGTCCAGGGTAACTCTGCCATCAGTTCAAAGCTGTCTACAAACACCGCACCCGGGATTCGACCTCCAAGCGCCGTGATCCATGGGTCGCCAAGGCCGTGAATCAAGGCCTCCACACCTGAATGATCAAGGTGGTCGAGAACAGGGGCATCGGCAACAGAACCTGGATACGCTGCTCCCACCACCCTATGATTTGTTCGATTTTCGTAAAAAGCGAAGATCTTCCACTGCCCGTCGGGTACGGTCCAGCGCAGGACCCCATTGTTCACGCTTTCGGTGATGTCTGTGAATGATGTCAGTGAGATGGGGGAGTCAGAGTCCTCTACGATTCGTGCAGCCACCGCTGACGTGAACCGGGTATCCGTGTCAAACGGGCCGACAGCATCTGGGACGAGCAAGCTGACCACTTTTATGTAATCCGGTTCTTTCGGCGGTGGTATCGGCCCGTCGTAGAGCATGGGACCACGGACGTCGATGCTGCTCATCAGCAACTGGCTCTCGGCTCCACTTGATACGAAGGGTCCCCCACTGGGCCAGCCGCTGCCGAGTGTCAGATCGACCGCAAGGCCAAGTCTGTCGGCCTCATCGATAAGTATGCATAGATTTCCCAAGAAGGCCTCGGAGCCCACGGATCGGATCGCAGGATTGTTCGCAATTTCGTCAGGCGACAGGCCGAAAAGCAGTGTCTGTATCTCGATGCCACCGAACCCTGCCTTCTGTAGAAGCAAGACCTCCTCTCGCAGTTGTCCGGGCTTAACCGCTCCGCCGGGCCACCACCAACGTACGTAAGGGTGATAGGCCATCGGCGGATCGCGCCACAGGGCTTCATCGAACAGGGCCGGGCCTGGTCGGAAGGCGGCCACTTCTCTTTCACTGCCACAACCTGCGATCGCTGACAGCAGGCAGATGGCAAAGAAAGTACCAAACCCTTTTGCTCGATACCGATGAAGATCACAGACCCATTTCAACTCTTTCATTCTTTTGCGCCCAACAATTTTGTCACGGATTTTGCATTTCATTCGGATGACACGTCCGCCATTTCCTTAAAGAATCCCTAACGCAAAAGTACCGCGTCAATGGTTTTTCGTCGAGCAGTATTTCGCTCTCTCCGATAGCATACTTCACCAGGCAGGGTTTTCTCGACAGATCTCTTCTTCATTCTGAAGGTATGCATCGAGCGGGACGGTTTGAAGGGGAGAAGCATTCTAGACAGGATTCACAGGATGGATTTATTCAAGAGGCAGCAGGACCCGTCCCGAGCTAACCATCTGATTCTGCAGAAAAATCAAGATTGCCTTCCAGTTCTTACAGCTGTACGTCCTGGGGAGCAAGATATCAAAATGGCCGCTTCTCCGAGGGGAGGGCGACACGCCGGCCGTTGGAGAAGGTGGATTCCGCCACGAGTCCCTGGTCAGGGTATCGCAGGAAATGAAGGTTTGAAGGCCCTAAACCGAGGACCCGGCAGGCGGCGCGTGTTTCCTCCTCCCTCAACGCGATGATCTTCTGCCTCCTTGCCTCCTCGCTCTCCTCCCTGCAGGGCCCGGGAAAGAAGAGTGCATCCCCGGCTGTAACGTAAATGATCTCGATCCGGGTATGCCCGTCATGGGCGGCCCTGTAAAGGGTGCCCCCTGCCATGATGGTTTCGTCATCCTGATGTGGACTGACAACGACCAGGCACTTCCCCGGCGAGGCGTCTCCATCTCCGCTGCATCCGCAGGCCAGTGTAAGCAATCCGACAAGAAATACCGTTTTTTTTAGAATTTTGGCCTCACGGATTCTTCCTGCACGAT
>CAZSUQ010000648.1:0-3675 GCA_964609935.1 uncultured Thermodesulfobacteriota bacterium
GGACATGGATTTTGAGGATAGCTATCCGATCCTCGCTGCCATGAAGAGAAGCAGTCCCTTCAGGGTCAGGCGCTGGAAGACGGCCCAACAACGTTACCGCGCGTTCGCCGGCAATCACATTCGCCCGATTGCACTCGAAGTCGATCGCCGATCACGCAGGGATCACGAATATCTCAACCGGGACTTCTGCCGGCACGCCGCCAGGGAGAAGATGTTTTCCGTGACGATTCCGCCCATATTTGGTGGCCAGGGCGGTGACATGATCGAGCTGGCCATCATGCTCGAGGAATTGTGCGCGGCATGTGCGGGCCTGGCCAACGTCGTGGGCGCGCACTATCTCGGCTATGTGGGACTGGCCTCCAGCCTGAACCTCGACCTCTTGGCTCGTATCAGCGGGGAGATCATCGAGGGGGAGAAGGAAGGGGATCCGGTCATGATCAGTTTTGCCATCACAGAACCCGCTGCCGGTTCTGACGTGGAGGACGAGGAACTCATCAAGGTGGCCCGTGTCGGCATGACCGCCCGACGGGTACAGGACGGGTATCTCCTGAACGGTCAGAAAGTGTTCATCTCCAACGGACATTTGGCCACGTGGCACATGACGACCGCGTATCTGGACAAGAACGATCCCCTTCACAGCGAGGTGGCGATGATGGTCCGGAGGGGCACAGAGGGGTTCTCCATCCCCGCCCACGAAAGAAAAATGGGACAGGTTGCCTGCCCTGCTTCCGTGCTGGTGTTCGAAGACTGTTTCGTGCCTGACGAATGGATGCTGGCTGACGCTCAGGGCGATGGGAGCTTCTTTGAACGAGTCATGTTCAGTCTCGGGACATCGCGGGTGGGCGTCGCGGCCATCGCAACTGGGTGTGCAAGGGGGGCTTTTGAACAGGCCAACAGGATAGCCGCAACCGAACGGTACAGAGGAAACCGTCTTGTTGACGAACAATGGGTACAGCAGATACTGGCGGAAATGCTGGCCAATGT
Source organism: uncultured Thermodesulfobacteriota bacterium (assembly GCA_964609935.1). Lineage (GTDB taxonomy): Bacteria > Desulfobacterota > DSWW01 > DSWW01 > DSWW01 > CAYTRL01. The sequence continues at coordinate 985 of CAZSUQ010000648.1, forward strand.
CATAGCGGGCCGCGCGCTGACCCTGCAGGCAGCTCTTGCCGAATCGGATCAGGGACTCTTCAGCCTTATGATCAATCCTGTCTTCAACCTGCTCCAGAGAATATCCCCCGGCTTCCTTCTCGGGTCCTCCCTGTACCAGAGGATATTTCGGTCGAATGTCATGAAAGCGATCATGAGTAAGATGATGGGGAGAATCTCTACGAGATCCAGGCAGAGGGTCCACGCCCACTCCTCAACGGCCAAGATGAAAGCTGCGGATCTGGCTATGACGAACGCGAACCTGGCTCTAGAGATAGCCGGCGCTTCCGGGCTAGAACAATCCTCAGGCGTAGAGAAGTTTTTTCGTGATGCCAAGCTGCTTCAGATCTATGAAGGCACAAATCAGATCAACAGAAAACATGTCTTCGATACGATCATCGCCCGCAACACCACCCTGTAGGAGGCATTATGATCGATGCTCGCGACGACATGCTACGACCGATACTCGAAACCGCGGAGAAATTCATAGCCCGGGAACTCGCCCCGAAAGGTGAGACGCATGATGCCTACCCCTACACCGAATTTGCCTGGGATGCCTTGAAGGGCGCTGCGGACGCCGGGCTCCTGTACATCACCGCCCCGGAAACACTCGGCGGCATCGGCCTTCCTTGTGAAACCTGGGCCCTGGTCCTCGAGAAGATCGCATACACGAACGCAGGCTTTGCCGCAAGCTTGCTCGCCCACGCCATAGCCGTGCAGGCCCTCCTGGCAGGAGAGGAGGAAGCAAAGGCCCAGTTCATCGGAGCAAAGATCCCCTCGCTGCTGGGGTATCCGTTGTACCTGCAGGCAGATGATGTTCAGATGGTGCCGCGGGCGGTGAGAATGGACGATCATTACGTGCTCTCCGGCAGGGCCGCAAGGGTGGCCAACGCACCCATAGCCGAGGCCGTTGTCATTGCTGCGGAACTCGATGAACATAATATCGCATTGTTCCTCCTGCCCCTTGGCACAGGGACAAGGCCTGAAGCTGTTGAGATGCTGGGGCTTCGCTCATGCCCGGCAGGACACATCGATCTCACAGATGTGAAGATTCCGGCGTGTCAGCTGCTCATAAAAGGGGAAAAGGCGCTTGGCGGATTGCACGGGCTCTTCTACCCGGCGGTTTCAGCCATACTCGTCGCCATCCTCAAAGGTTCGCTGGATTACGCTGTTCAATATGGTCTGGAACGTTATCAGGGCGGGAAGATGATCCACGAGCATTCTCAGCTGCGCGTTATGTACGGCCAGATGAGCGTCGAGTATAAGACCCTGCACTCGGCCTGGTTGCATTCAACAACATGTGATCCTGACCCTGAAACGCGCCAGGCCGTGAAAGTACTATCCGGGGATCTCGCCATTCGCGCAGCTACGGATGGCGTGCAGCTTCTGGGCGGCTACGGGTACACCCGGGAATATCCCCAGGAACGGAGAATGCGCGACGCCAGACAGGCGGCGGAACTGCTCGGGGCACCGATCAGAATGAAGCTCTCTATGGCAGCAGGAACCATATCCAGTAGATATCAAGAAAGATCTCCGTGTTGAAACGTGCGGTTTGACTCATCCTGTTATAAACCGTCTTCCTACAATTCCGAGGATTTCTTTTTATAGAAAAGCAATTTCTGAAAAGGAAATATAGAATGAGTGAAGAGAAAGTGCTTTTAGGGCTGGTTGGCAGTCCGAATCCTGAAGGGCTTACCAATCAACTTGTAACAGCTGCCCTCGATGGCGCAGCGAGAGAGGGGGCAACTGTAGAGAAAATACAGATGTCCGAATTCGTTGTTGAGCCCTGCAAGGATTGCCTTCCTTGGGTGTGTCTGCCAAATCTCAAATGCACATATAAAGACAAAAACTTCGCAATCCTCAGTGAGAAGAATTTGAGTTGCGGAGGATTGGTTCTCGGCACACCCGTTTACTTCTGGGATACCAGCGCGATGGTAAAATATCTAATACTGAAAATGTTCAGGATATACGCCATGTCTGGAGCGCTTAGCGGCCTTCCGGCCCTGGGGCTGTCTATAGCCGGTGGTTCCGGAACCGGACCGATGTCCGGGCTGAAGCCGGTGTATCATTTTTTTCAGATGATGCAGATGCGGGCTCTTGATCCCGTACCGTCCACACTTTTTAACTTTGGCCAGTCACTCGCGCTCGCAACCGAACAGGGACGGCACATCGCAACGTTGTTAGATGATAGAGAGCCGTTCAAGAGCTGGGAAGAATGTCTGATACACTACGATATGCTTCCTTACCTTGGAGAAGACAATGCCTCAGAGATGAGGTTGGTATCGGCACTGGCTTCTGAAGCATTAGAAGCCGACCAGAAGTCGAAAATAGAGGGCGATCTTGCAAGAGCCGATGCTTTGGCGACTTCAGGTAAACGACTCGAATCCTTGACTGAAACCCTGAGGGTCTACCAATCCAGCGCCGCTCTTTTTGTGAATAAGATGCCCAAGTAAATGAAAAGACTCATGAGCGTCAAATCATTCAATATCGTTTTGATCAAGCAAACGGTGCAGCACGACTTCAGTGCATGGGTCGGTCTGGGTCTTGACACTGCCAGGGATGCCGGTCACCTGGGCAGGAGGCGATTCTAACCAGACCTGAGATAATCAGTATGGGGGATCAGTATCAGCACAAAAAGAAGACGTCACTGACCTGGCCCCATAGAACCGGTCC
>CAZSUQ010000649.1:0-3674 GCA_964609935.1 uncultured Thermodesulfobacteriota bacterium
GGGGGAGCGGCGCGGATGTGCTCACCACCTGCCTGGCCCACGAGGCTGCGGGGAGGGCAGGGGTGGACGGCGGGCTGACCCTTGCCTGGGGAGCGCACACCTTCCTGTGTATGGACACCCTCTATAGGTGGGGAACCGAGGAGCAGCGGAAGAAGTACGTTCCCAGGCTTGCAACGGGCGAATGGGTGGGGGCCATGGGATTAACGGAACCGGGGGCTGGGTCCGATGCGGCGGGCCTGCAGGCCACGGCCGTGAAGAAAGGGGACACTTATATCCTGAACGGCACCAAGATGTTCATCACGAACGGCCCCATCGCGGATGTGCTGGTGGTTTACGCCACGGTGGACAAGAACCTCAAGCACAATGGAATCACCGCTTTCATCATTGAGAAGGACTTTCCTGGGTATGCCGTGGGAAAACAGCTGAACAAGATGTGCGTGCGTTCATCCACCACCTCGGAACTGATCTTTGAAGACTGCGAGGTTCCGGCCGAAAACCGTCTGGGGGAGGAGGGCGCAGGGTTTTTCATGGCCATGGGGACCGTGGAGTGGGACCGGAGCGCTCTTCTGGCTCCCATGGTAGGCGCTGCGGAATTCATTCTCGAGGAATGTACACGGTATGCAAAGGACCGCCGTCAGTTCGGACGCCCCATCGCATCGTTTCCTGCCGTGAAACACATGCTGGCCGACATGAAGATCTTTTCCGAAGCGGCCAGGATGCACGTCTATCGCGTTGCCTGCAAGAAGGACCAGGGAGCGGAACTCAATCACCTGGAAGCATCCGTCTCCAAGGTATGGGTGGGGGACTGGGGCATGCAGGCCGCTGACCGTGCCGTTCAACTGCACGGCGGCTACGGACTCATGCACGAGTACCCGGTGGAGCGCTTCTTCAGGGACACACGGCTCGGCCCCATCGGGGGCGGCACCTCGGAGATCCAGAAAACCATCATGGCCCGACTGCTGATGCAACAGCTGCCATGAAAACAGGAGAAGGATCAATCGCAGGCACACAGGGCAACCTGTTTGAAAGGAACGGATGAGCACGGCACGAGGGATCGTGCTTTCACAACCCGACACGGAGCGAATCATGGATTTTTCGTATTCGGAAGAACAACTGGCAGACCAGCAGAGGATCCGGGATTACTGTCAGCTCCCAGGGCCGCAGAACTGGACGAGGCCACAGAGGAAAAGGCGCAGGAAATGATTCGGGAGCGACTGCAGGGTCTGGGTCGGAACGGACTCCTTGGGATGGGATTTCCAGAGGATGTCGGCGGAAGCGGGGAGGATCCGTTTGGATCCGTAACCTTGCTTCAGGAACTCGGAGAGGCCTGCCCTGCAACAGGGCTGGCCGTCCTTTCCAGTGTGGGTCTGTGTGCAAGGGCCCTTTGTGAACAGGGAGAGGACAAAACCATCAAGGAAACGCTTGCCGGTCTTTTGAGAGGCGAAAGGATCGGCGCTTTCGGATCCATGGAGCCCGAGGCCGGACTGGACGACTGGGACTTCAAGACCACGGCAACCGGGAAGGAAGAAGGCATTACGATACAGGGCCGGAAGGACATGGTGCCGAACGCACCCGTGGCAGACGTTGCGGTTCTAACCGCTTCCCACAGCCAGGGCGCCCCGGGCCTGTTCCTTGTGGATGCGAAAGCCTCCGGGTTCGAGGTCTCTCCACCGCATGGGAAGCTTGGCTGCCGTGGTGTGCCCACAGGGGACATTCAGCTGATGGAATGTCCTTGCACCCAGCTTCATACCCGTGGCGGGACTTCAACCGTCACCGATCTTCGATCAGAAGAGCACCTTCTCTTTGCATCCCTGTCCGCAGGAATGATCCGTGCATCCATGGTCACGGCCGGTGTATACGCAAGGGACAACAAGTCCGGAGAGAAGCCTCTGGCGCGACATCAGGAGATCTCCTTCAAGCTGGCGGATATGCTCCTCTTCCTGGACACGGCGCAGATACTCATCAATCGGTGTGTATGGCTGAAGAGCCAGAAGAGTCAGGATGCAGCGGTCGTGGCTTCCTGTGCCAAGACCTTTGCTTCCGAGTCGGTCGTCAAGGCAACCGGATGGGCCCTGCAGATCATGGGACAAGCCGGATACATGCGCGGCAGCGTGGTTGAACGCCTTTTTCGCGACGCAAAGCTCATGGAAATCCTCGGAGACTCCACGGAAAAGCATCGTATGTTCATTGCGGATCAGGTCTTGGCCCAGTACTGAGCCCCTTGAAAGAAGGGAGAGAAGAAAATAAGATAACGTCCATCAAAGGTCAGACCATCCGCCCATAGAGACCTCCTTTGCATAACCCACCGGGGAACCGACAATGAAGTGTCAGCAATGTGGATTCGACCATTCTGGATGGTTGTTTGAACAGGGGTATGAAAAACTCTGTATAAAATGCGGCAGCGTACTGCCCGTTGGTAATGAATACGACCCTCTGCTGGATCACCCCCTGAAGAAACCCGGGATCATCGGCAAGCTCTTCCATTCGTTTTCCTTCAGAAGGAAAACGAACAGGGGCGTGACACCGGACAGCGTTTCCACGGAGGAGATCCAGGAACATGTCGGGGTTTCCGCATACGATGAACCGAGGACGGAGAGCCCTCAGGAAGCACCCGAACTGGCGCTCGATGAAAAGCGGAGCGAGACTGTTTTTTCCTTTGTCGATCATGGCGAAGATCCCGAACCGATCCCACAGGTGAGGGATTCGGTGGAGGGCCCGCCTCCCATTTTCATGGAAGAGGAGACGCCTGAGGAATCGATCTTTGTGCAGCCACTGGATGACAGCCCGGATTCCATTGAAGACTGCAGGAGAGTGATCGCGCTGGACCCTGACAACATCAACGCGTATAAACGGCTCGGCCACCTGCTGTTCCTGGAGGGAAGATACGAAGAGGCCGTGGATTCACTGGAGAAGGCCATTGAGCGGGATCCGGACGACCCGGGGATCTGGGGAGAGCTCGGCCGGGTCTGCTACAGAGGGGCCAGGGATTATTCGAAATCCATTGCTTGTTGCGAGAAGGCCCTTTCCCTGGACCCGAAGCCTGTCTGGATTCATTGCAACCTGTGCCTTTCCCTGCTTCACGAAGGCAGGTTCGAGGAAGCAAAAGCAGGCTTCCTGAAGATCATTCGAGCCATCCAGGACGGAAAGGAATCTGAAGACGATTATCAGGAAAACATCCGGACACTGCTGCACGACTGTCTGGGAGATTTGTACAACGCTAAGAAGGAAGCTTCAGGAAACCTGCTCAAGGAGGTCAACGACATCATCGAGCTGCTCGAACTGGAGAAGATCTACTTCCATTGATCCCCCGAATCTGCATGCGCATCCAGGGGACTCCCCCGCCTCATCCTTTTTCATGAACGAAACCCGAACCACCGGAACAGGAATCTTGACGCAAAAAGAGTTACGCGACCTGCTCATCCATGCGCTGGGCCTTTCCTACACGGTCCACGAAGAGCTCGGCGATCTCGGCACGGAACGGGTTCGAACGAACCGTTTCGGGGAAGGTGCATTGAAGGTGGACGTGGAGATCGAGAGAAGGGTCCTGGACGCACTGGAAGAGGCAGGGGTTCCCATCCGTGTCGTATCCGAGGAGCACGGAACCAGGGACCTGACATCCGCTCCAAGGGTCCTCGGCATCCTCGACGGACTGGACGGTTCGGAAATTTACCGGC